>NZ_JAKUFF010000037.1:0-43190 GCF_022663305.1 Bacillus cereus group sp. BfR-BA-01408
CATATCCAACACCATATCCGGGGTATCAACAAACACCATATCCGTATTAAACCAAAAAAGAGGCTATCCTCTTTTTTGGTTTAATACGGTATTTATTTATAAAATACTTCCAAAATTAAGGTGAAAATATGTTAATATTTTGTTATTATAATTCAAAAAACATATATAATAATTTTAATTTATCCCGCATTAAAGGGCAGTAAGACCCCCACCTCAAAATTCAGCGGAAACAAGGAAGTTAGGCGGAGATCACCCCCCCACTGATTAAAGTTTCACTTTATATATATGTTCTTGAAGAGTTGTATAGAGTTAGCTATAAGAAACTACTACGTATAATTGAAAAGGTATTATATTGCTTTTTATTACAAATAATATTATGTTATTTTAATCGGCATATTTCAAAACATGATGTATGTAAAGGGCGATTATTAGGAAATGAAATATCTCTATTTCTATGAAAAGAAACAAGTTGTGTTTTAGTCAGATAGGAAGCAAGGAGAGATGCGCATGCTAGAACAAAGAGGTCATGCATTATATGAATCTTCATTGCGAGATTTAAAGTTAGCATTAGATGAGTCTTCAATTGTTGCGATTACAGACCGAAAGGGTCTTATTACATATGTAAATGATAAGTTTTGTGAAATCTCCAAATATACACGAGAAGAGTTAATAGGGAAAGATCATCGTATTTTAAATTCAGGATATCACCCAAAAACATTTTTTCAAATGCTATGGAAGCGTATTTTGAGCGGAAAAGTATGGAGAGGTGAGATTCGGAATCAAGCAAAAGATGGTACATATTATTGGGTTAAAACAACAATTGTTCCATTTTTAAATGAAAAAGGAGAGCCATATCAATTTATTGCGATCCGAAATGATATTAGTAGTAGGAAAGAAGCAGAACAGAGGTTACGGTTAAGCGAAAGTCGTTATAGAGAACTTGCGTATCATGATGCTTTAACGAGTTTACCGAACCGTTTACAATTAATAACGACTGTTAACGAATTAATTGCAGATAAAAAAGAGTTTGGTATGATTTATTTTGATTTGGATCGTTTTAAATTAGTAAACGATACGCTAGGTCATATGATAGGAGATTTACTTTTAAGCGAAGTTGCTTCACGGTTGCATTATGTGCTAGGAGAGAAAGATGTTCTGGCTAGGCTGGGTGGCGACGAATTTGTGTTGTTAACAAAAAATCATACACAAGATGAGATGAGGCAACTAGCGACATCTGTGTTGTCATGCTTTCAGGCACCATTTATGCTTGAAGGTCATGAAGTATACATTTCAGCAAGTCTAGGACTGTGCTCATATCCGCAAGATGGACAAGATGTGGAAACACTATTGAAAAATTCGGATCTAGCTATGTACAGTGCGAAAGAACAAGGTAGAAATGCCGCTTGTTTCTTTACCGATGAGTTACGTGCGAAAATAAATCGTAGAATGAAAATTGAATTTGCTTTGCAAAAGGCAATTCGTGATGAAGAGTTAGAGGTGGCGTTGCAGCCTATTATTGATTTGAAAACGAAGAAATATACTGGTATCGAGGCTTTAGTACGTTGTACGACAGAAGAAGGGCCTATTTCCCCAAGTGAATTTATCCCTATAGCTGAAGAATCAGGACTTATTATAAAATTAGGAGATTGGGTATTAGAAAAGTCATGTCGCTTATTTAAAACATTACCAAATTATCAAGAAGGATTAAAGTTATCTGTGAATTTATCTATACAACAATTAATGCAGAAACGTTTTATTTTGTCTGTACGTAGCATTTTAAAGAGAACTGGATTTCCTCCGAATCGTTTAATTTTAGAAATAACGGAAAGTACTGCTGTTCGTCATTTTGATTATATTATTGCTACATTACAAGAATTAAGAAATATGGGGATTTTAATTGCTTTAGATGATTTCGGAACGGGTTATTCTTCCTTATATTATTTAAAACAACTACCGCTGGATATAGTAAAAATTGATCGTAATTTTATTCGTGAATTTCATTATGATCATGCACAGCCAGAGCGAACGATTGTAAAATCCGTTATTGAAATTGCCCATAGCTTACATTTAGCAGTAGTTGCTGAAGGGGTAGAGACAGTAGAGCAAGAAAGTTTATTACAATCTATGGGTTGTGATTATGTGCAAGGATTTTATTATGCGAAACCTTTATCTGTAGGAGAGTTAAAAGAAAAGTTAACTACAGATTTCATATAAAAAAGAGAAGCGTAGCTTCTCTTTTTTAATTCATTTTTTGTGAGTTTTTCATTAGTATTGGATAGAGAATCAGACCTAATACGAACAATCCGATTCCTAAGAAGAACGTTTTTAAATCAGCAGTTCCCGTTTTGATAACCCAAATAGAATATATGAATGCTAATGTAGTAATGATGCCGTCCTTTATTCGAGAGCCAGGCATTATATCATACGTTTCTCCTGTAATAACTAATTTGAATTGGTACAGCGTAGAAACAAGGTATGGAATTAAATAAGCTAATGTTGCTACAACGATAGCGAAATTATAAGCTTCTGATACGGTACCAGAAATCGTTGAGAACAAGAAAATCTGCGTCATTACATTTGTAATCAATAATGATTTTGAAGGACTACCCTTTTTATTCGTTTTCGCGAAAAGCTTAGGGAAAAGTCCGTTCTTTGCAGCCTGGTAAGGTACTTCTGAACTAACAACAATCCAGCCCACTGTAGATCCAAATAAAGATACAAGTGCAAGTAGAGCCATGATATAGGCACCTTTATTGCCAATTGCTAAATTTAATGCGTCTACTAATGGTTTTTGAGACTCTTTTAAAGCATCTTGCGGGAGAGCGCCCATTGTAAGCAGAGTAATTGACATGTAAATAAGAAGAGCGATAATTAATCCGAAAATCGTAGCTTTTTTTACATCGCGCTGAGATTTTGCACGATTAGAAAGCATGACAGCCGATTCAATACCGATGAACGCCCAAAGTGTTGCAATAGCAGCTGAATTGATTTGTCCACCTAAAGAAATGGATTGTCCTGCTTCATTCATAAATGTTTGCCCATCTCCGAAATTAGAGGCATTGAAAATGAATAATGTGATTACAATAAACATTGTAAATCCAATAATTTTTGCAATAGTAGCAAGAAGATTCATATTTCCAGCACGATCAATATTTTGAGAAAGAATATATTGAATTCCCCATAACATAAGGCTGCATACGAGGAACGTTAATCCTTTTCCAAGTTCTAGTGAAAATCCGTTCGTTGAAAAGAGAATTTGCTTACTTTGTAAAACTGGAAAGAATGTTGATAAATATCCAGCAAAGGAAATAATAACAGATGCTGTTGCAGCCCAGTTCGCAGCCCAATATCCCCATGCCATACTATAGCCTGCAACTTTACCCGCTTTTTTTGAAGGGAACATCGCTTGAGCATAGCTTTGTGGTCCCGCTTTTAATTCTGGTTTTCGGATTGCTAAATTTCCAAATACGAGTGCAATCATAAATACGCCAAGTCCTGTAATACTCCATGCAAGTGTAGAACCCATTGGACCTGATACTTGTGCTAAATTCGCTGGGAGCATAAATACGCCACCGCCAACCATATTCCCGATAACAAAAGCTGTTAAAACCCATAATCCCCATTTTTTCGTTTCCATTTTTGTTAACTCCTTTGTAGTAAGATTTGCTTAAACATCATTTTTTACTAGCTTTTTGGCAATAAAAAAAGAGCCATGTAGATAAAAAATACCTACATGGCTCTTCGCCTAACGTAGGTACAACGGGAATAACCCTTGTACCTACGCGTAATTTTTCCGCTAGGTTTCAAGGGTTACGTATGATGATGATGTTTTTGTGCAAATGTAACTACAATTGTTGTATAAGTAAGCATAGTTCTTTGCTCCCTTTCTCCTCTGATTTTGAAGTTAGTATACTACATGTTTTTTTGAATGAAAAGAAAAATATAAAAATTTTTATAAAAATACGTTTTAGAGATTAAATATTTACCTTTATTTTTCCTATGCTGGAAAATAAGTGAGAGATTGGCAGAAGAGTGTAGCATGGTATAATACATATAGAACTAGAAGGTGACAAGGGGCTATTGTAGATGATGAGTAAGTATGAACAAATTTATACAGAAATCAGTAATTCTATTGATAATAGGCAATTAAAAGAGGGATGCAAAATCCCATCAGAAACTGAATTAATGAAGCAATATGAAGCGAGCCGCGGTACTGTAAGAAAAGCTGTAGATTTATTACAAGAACGTGGATATGTTCAAAAAATACACGGAAAAGGTGTTTTTGTTTTAAAGCGAAAAAACATTGAATTCAACTTTGGTGGTATTGTAAGTTTCCAAGAAGAAAATGAACGTTTAGGACGTCATTGTATTACAGAAGTCGTAGAAATGGAGAAAGTAAAAGCAACAAAAGAGGTTGCAAAGCTATTAAATGTGAAAGAGAAAACAGACATAGATCATATTAAACGCGTACGAAATATTGATGGAGAAAAAGTAATTTTGGATATTAATCATTTTGTATCGGAATATATTCCTGGATTAACGAGTGAAATTGCAGCGCAATCCATTTATAAATATATTGAGAAAGAACTAGGTCTTCATATTAGTTATTCACAGAGAGTAATTGAAGTGCAACCATGTACAGAGGACGATAGAAAGTATTTAGATTTAAATGGAACAGACTATGTTGTTGTCGTGAAAAACTTTACGCATTTGTATGATGGAAGTCAGTTCGAATATACAGAATCCCGCCACCGCTTAGATATTTTTCATTTTTCGGATGTGGCGCGGAGAAAATAAGGAGATGGAACGTAATAACGTTTCATCTCTTTTTTTATAAAAAAATGACAAACTCGTATATACGAGTATTGACTAACTTATATATACGAGTTAATATGTAATTGTAAACGGTATCAAAAAAAGAAAAGAGGGACGGGAATATGGGGAAAGACTATCGTAAAACAGCAGAGGAAGTGTTGCAGTATATTGGCGGGAAAGACAATATTGAACAAGCTGCGCACTGTGTAACGAGACTCCGTATCGCTTTAAAGGATGAAAGTAAAATAGATAACGATAAATTGCAGTCTGTTTCATTAGTGAAGGGAGCGTTTCATAACGCTGGGGTATTTCAAATTGTAATCGGTCCAGGAGATGTTGATCGAGTATATGCTGAATTGATAACGCTTGCAGGTATGAAGGAAGCGACAGTAGCTGATGTAAAAGATTCTGGAAACCAAAAGCTAAATCCAGCTCAAAAGTTTGTAAAAGTATTTTCAGATGTATTTATGCCGATATTACCAGCAATCGTAACAGCTGGTTTACTAATGGGAATTAACAACCTATTAGGGGCGAAGGACTTATTTTTTGAAGGTAAAAATTTATTAGATGTGTATCCAAACTTAAGTGGGCTTTGGGATTTAATTAATATGATGGCGAATACAGCTTTCGTATTCTTACCAGCACTTGTCGGTTGGTCAGCAACGAAGCGTTTTGGTGGTAGTCCGATATTAGGAATTGTTATGGGATTAATGCTTGTGCATCCAGCATTATTAAACGCGTGGGATTACGGAAAAGCAGCAACTGGTTTAGATGGACAAAAGATTGAGTACTTCGATATTTTAGGATTATTTCAAATTGAAAAAGTAGGGTATCAAGGTCAAATCCTACCGGTCTTAGTAGCAGCATTTGTATTAAGTAAAGTGGAAATCTTCTTAAAGAAACATGTACCAAATGCAATTCAATTGTTAGTTGTACCAATTACAACGATTGTCGTAACAGGTGTGTTAGCATTAGGGATTATTGGTCCAGTTACACGTCATATTGGAGATTTATTAACAGCTGGATTAGTAGGTGTATATGAAACAGTACCAGTAGTTGGAGCAGTATTGTTTGGAGCATTATATGCACCGCTTGTAATTACAGGTATGCATCATATGTTTATTGCTATCGACTTACAATTAATTGCACAACACGGAGGTACATTCATTTGGCCAATGATTGCTCTTTCTAACATTGCGCAAGGTAGTGCGGCACTTGCGATGTTCTGGATTTCTAAAAATCAAAATGATAAAAGTATGGCATCTACATCAGCAATCTCAGCATATTTCGGTATTACAGAGCCAGCTATGTTTGGTGTAAACTTACGAAATAAATTCCCATTCTATGCCGCAATTATAGGATCGGCTGTGGCAGCAATATTTATTACGTTAAATGGTGTATTAGCACCGGCTATCGGAATTGGCGGATTACCCGCATTTATTTCTATCATTCCGAAATCGATTCCAATGTTTATTGTCGGAATGATTATCGCAGTTGTAATCCCATTTACGTTAACGTGGTTATTTGCAAAGCGAGTAAAACAGAAGTAGGAGGAAGTTAAACATGAAGGATTGGCATAAAAGTGTAGTTTATCAAATTTATCCGAAGAGCTTTAATAGCTATTACAATAAAGAAACCGGTGATATAAAAGGGGTTACAGAGAAACTAGATTATTTAAAAGAACTCGGAGTAGATTATATTTGGTTAACACCGATATACCAATCACCACAAAATGATAATGGATACGATGTAAGTGATTACTACCGTATTGATCCATCTTACGGAACGATGGAAGAGTTTGAAGAGCTTTTAGAAGAGGCGAAAGCACGTAATATTGAAATTATGCTTGATATCGTTGTAAATCATAGTTCGACGGAGCATAAGTGGTTTAAGGAAGCGAAGGAAGATAAAAATAGTCCATATCGAAATTATTACATTTGGCGTGATGAAAAAAATAATTGGCAATCTAAGTTTGGTGGATCTGCTTGGAAATATGATGAGAAGACAGAGCAATATTATTTACATCTATTTGATGAGACACAAGCGGATTTAAACTGGGAAAATGAAAAACTTCGTGAAGAAGTATATGATATGATGCGCTTTTGGCTTGATAAAGGGGTAACTGGATTCCGATTAGATGTTATTAATTTAATTTCAAAAGATCAACAATTCTTAAATGATGACGGAAGTACAGCGACAAGCGATGGCCGTAAATATTATACAGATGGCCCACGTGTGCATGAATATTTACAAGAAATGAACCGAAATGTTTTTGAAGGGAAAGATGTAATTACAGTTGGAGAAATGTCATCTACGACAATTGATAATTGTATTAAATATTCAAACCCTGAGCGTAATGAATTAAGTATGACGTTTAGTTTCCATCATTTAAAAGTTGATTATCCGAATGGTGATAAGTGGACGAAGGCTGATTTTGATTTTATTAAATTAAAAGAGATTATGTCTAATTGGCAAATTGAAATGCAAAAGGGCAGGGGATGGAATGCGTTATTCTGGTGTAATCATGACCAGCCTCGTATTGTGTCACGCTTTGGTGATGATAAGGAGTACCGAAATGAATCTGCGAAAATGTTAGCGACAGCTATGCATATGTTGCAGGGCACACCTTACATTTATCAAGGTGAAGAAATCGGTATGACGAATCCTAAATTCGAGTCTATTGAGCAATATCGCGATGTAGAATCGTTAAATATATACGATATAAAGCTGGAAGAAGGATTATCAAAAGAAGAGATTATCGGGATTTTAAAACAAAAATCTCGTGACAACTCCCGTACTCCAATGCAGTGGAATGAAGAGATGAACAGTGGCTTTACAACAAGTACACCTTGGATTTCAGTGGCTGAAAACTATAAAGAAATAAATGTAGAGAAGGCACTAGAAGATAAAGAGTCTGTATTTTATCATTATAAAAAGTTAATCGAACTTCGAAAAACGTATGATGTAATTACAGAAGGAGAATATGCTATTTTGGATGAAAATGATCCTAAAATTTGGGCATATACTCGTACTACAGAAAGTGAAGTGCTACTTGTTATCAATAACTTCTATGGAGAGGAAATAACGTACTCTGTACCAGCGCACGTTCAATTGGATGGAATGAAACAAGAAGTATTACTGTCGAATTATAAAGATTCCAGCAAGGATATTACAAACCTTGACTTAAGACCATATGAATCAATTGTATATCGATATACGAAATAAAAAGTTGTATGCCTGCGTGGCATACAACTTTTTATTTTAAGACACCACTATACAAAATGCTTACTTCTACCTCAGGCTTAAATTTTACTTTTGCATAATCTTTATTCCAATTTTTTTTCTTCCATAGGTCAGGATGATAAGCGATAAGATGTCTACCAATTCCGAAAGCATCACAATTTGCCTTTTGTAACTTTTTCGTTATTTTTTTCGCTTCTTTCGTGAGCTGTTTGGATAGTTCCTTATTTAGTTTTTTTCTTTCATCCATTTTGTAAAGATTATCTCTCGGAGCTTCAAGAGCTATAACTTTTAATTGAAGCTTAATGTGAGCATACACATTTCCTTTTTTATCTGTTGTTATTTTTAAGTCTCGTTTTAGTTTTCTATTGCTAATTTCCATTGTTAAATAATCGGATGTCTTCTTCGATTCATCACTAGTAAGTTTTTGAGTTATACGTGCGCTTGTTCCCATTTTTCCAGTTAATAAAACGAATAAAACAGATTGTTTCAAAGGTAAATGCCCAGTTAATTTGTCTTTATTAAATAAAGCCAACCCGTCTGTAATAACTTCTTTTCCTTTTATTTTTATAGAAGGGAGGGTAAAGTCTTTACCGGGGTCTAACATTTTTGTAGCGGCTGTCTCCAAAGTTTCTTTTGGAAACACACTCATATCTTCTAAGCTTTTCACTTTTTTCTTTAGAAAATCTCCAATTAACAAATTTCCGACCTTCTTTTTTTCCAGTATCTTGGATGTTTCACCATCTACTGCAATAAGTTTTACTAAAGCAGTTGGGTTTGTTGGATCCCGAAAACTGACATCTAAATAGGGTAGTATCCCTTTTTTTAAAATTTTGGTTCCTAGTAATTGAACACCATATTTGAAATAGCGAATATTTCCAGTCACATTTTTTTTTAGAGCATCACTTGTATCCCTTATGTTATGCCCCGTTGCTGAATGTATTTCATTCTCAAATGAAGATTGCTCTCCACTTGAACTTTTTACGAGCTCAATTGTTTGCTGGAGTTTATTCTCTTCCGTAATATCAGATCCAATACTATAAGCTAACCTTGCTTCTCTTAATGGTTCTTGATCCCAACAGCCAGAAAGGAGGGAACTCGTACATAATATAAAAAGTAATTTAACTCTTTTTTTGAACATATTGTTCTCCTTTCTTATTTCTGAATAAGGAATAAAGAAGAAATAGAAAAGGTAAGATTAAAATGAAAATATAGGTAAATTTATCAGTAAATTGCGCAAGTACTTTTAATTCTTCTGGGGTATCTATAAACAAGGCTACACTAAAAGCAATAATACCAACGATTGGAACAGCCTTTTTATGATTAGTAAGGTTGAATATATGTCCGATTCCGATAGAAGCAGCACAATAATAACTAGCAATAGAAGCAGCAACAGTTATCATCCAAATTGGTATGAAGAGTAAATCAGTCCGGTCTATAATTCCGATGTGTAAAGAGCGTAATAAGTAAGCAACTGGTTCAGGAATAAGCTCAACTTGTTTCGGACTAAATACGATAAAGCAAATCCAAACAGTAAAAGTATAAAAAAGAGTTACAAATCCATTCGCGATAGAAATTGCTTTTAGTCGTGCCACAGGATTCCCATTTACTTTTGGGAAAGCGATAAGAATAATTTCAAAACCATACATAGCTGTAATTGTTTCCTTTGATGCTTGAATAATATTCCACCATCCGGCTTCTGTAATAGGAAAAATATAAGAAAAATCAGCTCGCGTGAGTCCTAGGGCAATTAAAAGAGCCATTGGAATAATGAGAATAGAGGCCATGACATAAAATCGTACGATGACTTTAAACGTGTTATAAGCTATATAACAGCAAGCTATTGTACATAGTATGAGAATTGCAGACCATGGAGTTGCTTGTAAAACCCATACTTTAATGACATTACAAGCATTTAACATAACTGTCATACCGATAAGCGTAAAATAAAGAACATATAAAAAACCTAATAGTTTTCCGAATTTATTACCAAACATTATAGAAGAAATGTCATACATAGTTGCATCGGGAAATCTTCTTAATAAAAACCACATAAGTAAAATAATAAGTTGAATCGCAAGCCCGGCGATGAGTGCAGAAATCCATCCACCACCTTTTGCTATCGGGTGAAGACGGTTAGGTAGAGAAAGTATCCCCACTCCGATTTGGCATTGAATAACGAAAAAGGTAAATTGAACAAGTGAAATTTTACTTTGCGTGTTTGTCACCATTCTCATCCTCTCTCGTTACGTGTTGGCGTTGCATTTTTTTCGGTTTTGGATCATGTGGTCGTTCCCAAAATGACCAAATTGGTAGTCTTACAAAAGAATCTTTCATATCTTTAATCCGCATTGGTGCAACAGGAGAAAGATATGGTGTATGAAAAGAATGAAGCTGACATAGGTGAACGAAAGTTATAATGAGACCGAATGATATTCCTAAATATCCGAATATGGCAGCAAGAATCATTAGTGGAAAACGAAGAATTCGAACTGCTGAACTCATATCGTTTGATGGAACGAGAAAAGATGAGATTGCAGTTAAAGCTACAACGATAATCATTGTGTAAGAAACGAGTCCAGCTTTTACAATTGCATCACCAATTACTAAACCACCTACAATACCGATTGTTTGGCCAACTCGGCTTGGTAAGCGAATACCAGCTTCCCGTAATAATTCGAAAATCAATTCCATCAAGAGAGCTTCAAAAATAGGAGGGAGCGGTACTTTCTCTAATGAAGCTTTAATTGTATACACAAGTTCAAGCGGCAATACATCAGGATGAAAGGCTACGGTTGCGATATATATAGCTGGTAAGAGAAAAGCAATCAAAAAACTCACTAAGCGAATCATTCGGACGAAAGAACCGACAATCCAGCGGTTATTATAATCGTCTGGTGATTGATAGAAGGCAAATAACGTAACAGGAACGATAAGCGCTGTTGGATCTCCATCAGATAAAATAGCAACTCGTCCTTCCATTAAATTTGCTGCAACTCTATCTGGACGCTCTGTATTTAATTGCTGCGGAAATGGTGAGAAAGACGTATCCTCTATAAATTCTTGTATATATCCTGGAGGCATAAGTGCATCTGTCTTAATCGTTTCTAATCTTCTTTTCACTTCTGTAACTAAATCGTCATTCGCTATATTTTGCATATAAGCAATTGCCACTTTCGTGTGCATTTCTTCACCGATTGTAAAATACTTAACAACTAGATTTGGACTCTTAATGAGTTTACGAATAGAGGTTAAATTAGTTGCTAGATCCTCTACAAAACCAGTATGTGGTCCACGTACAATCCCTTCATTATCAGGCTCTGCTATATCTCTCTTTAAAGATAAAGCTGTTTCGAAAATACAAAAACTGTCGACTTGTTCATGAAAATATAATGATTTGCCTTGTAATAAGAGCTGCACGCCATAATTTAAATTCGTTTCCTTTTTCATATTTAATGTAGAAAAAGCTTTATCTAAAGCTAAATCTGACCGCGTCAATAAAGGCTCAAGGGCTAATTGATGAATTAGATGTGGGTCTGCTAAAGATTCGATATATAGGATTGCTCCTTTTCCGTTTTGAAAAGGGAGATCCAATTTTTTTATATCGTCTGAATGACAGAGCTTATTTTCGATATAATTAATGTTTTCCGGAAGTGATGGAAACATATGCTTTTGATCCGTACTCTCTTGTTGTTCTTTTTGCTCTGTCATAATTTCCACCTCTTTAGAATAAAGTTGCTTCTGTTAATTTTTGTTTTTTGTGAGAAATTTATGCTTGGATTATATGAGAAAACAAATTCTATTTTATCGGCTATGATTGTCCACGCATTATTCAATTTCATAGCAGTACTTCTCACATTTGTGTCGAATTAAGAAGATATATAGGAGGGATACATATGGAAATAGCAGTAGAACGAGTTTTTACAAAAGAAATTTTAGCAAGAGCAGCAAAGACATTTCATGTAACAGTGGAAGAAAAGCCACTTGGAGATTTTGAAAATTATATTTTTAAGGCAAAGGGTGATCGTGGCAAAGATTACGTATTGCGTTTAACCCACTCTTCTCATCGTTCTAAAAAAGAAGTCGAAGCTGAACTAGATTTTTTACGATATGTTGCGGAGAATGGGGCAAAGGTAGCAGGACCCCTTTATTCAGCATCTCAAAATCTTGTAGAAGAAATCAGAGCAGAGGATGGGACTTTCTTTTTCGCTTCCTTATTTACATATGCAAAAGGGGAGCAAGTAAAAGGAGAAGAATCGCTTTATTGGGGCGAGCCTCTCTTTGAATCATGGGGAAAAGCGATTGGACAACTGCATCGTCTAACAATGAACTATCCTAAAACGGATCATCGTGATACGTGGGAAGAAGATGAGAGTGGGGTTGTTAATGAATTAGAAGATGATCAAGTGAAAAAGATCGCTGCGGTATTAATGGATGAGATAAAGGCTCTTCCAATTGAAAGAGAAACGTTCGGCCTTATGCATGGGGATATTCATCCAGGAAATTTTCATTATGATGGTAAAGAGCTAACAATCTTTGATTTTGATGATGCGGCTTATAATTACTTTATACACGATTTAGCGATGGTTCTTTATTACTCTGTTCTATTTACACCGTGGACAGCGGAAGAGAAGACCGATTTTGCTCGTAAACAATTACAAGTGTTAAGAAAAGGATACGAATATGAACATAAGCTAGCGGATAGTTGGTATGAATCATTGCCGTTATTTTTACGTTTACGCGATATAGGTTTATATGGCACGATTCAAAAGAAGTTTAAAGGGAAAGATATGCCTGATAACTTCTTGAAATTATCAGAAGAGCTATACGAAAGAATTATAAAAAAAGAAGCAATTGTGAATATATAATACATTCTGTTCAAAACAAAGTATATAAAACAAATATATACTTTGTTTTTTTATACAAAAATATGTTTATTTTATTAAAATAATATTGTCATAGATTCGGTATACATTTATAATTTTTATATATTCTGAATATTCTTGATAAAAAGGAGGGGGAATATTGGAAGCTTTCGTAAATTGGTTAAATAATATTGTTTGGAGTCCAGCACTTGTTTATTTATGTTTAGGAGCAGGTTTATATTTTTCAATTCGAACGAGGTTTTTACAAGTAAGGCATGTAGGAGAAATGGTGAAGCTGACATTTAAAGGAGAAAAATCAGAGGCGGGTGTTTCTTCATTCCAAGCGTTAGCACTTTCGTTATCTGGACGCGTTGGAACAGGGAATATAGCTGGGGTAGCAACGGCGGTTGCCTTCGGCGGACCAGGAGCTGTATTTTGGATGTGGGCAGTAGCCTTTTTAGGAGCAGGATCAGCTTATGTAGAATCTACATTAGCACAAATCTATAAGACAAAGCATCAGGGACAGTTTCGCGGTGGACCTGCTTATTACATTGAAAAAGGTTTAGGTGTGAAATGGTATGCTCTAGTATTTGTTGCAGCGACAATTCTTGCAACGGGGCTTTTATTACCGGGTGTGCAAGCAAATAGTATTGCTGTAAGTTTAGAGACAGCTTTTGGAATTAATACTACTCTATCAGGGGCTTTATTAGTTGTTGTATTAGCTCTTATCATCTTCGGTGGAGTAAAACGAATTGTTAACGTAGCGCAAGTTGTCGTACCGTTTATGGCTGTTGGGTATATTTTAGTAGCTTGTGTTATTGTCGCTATGAATATTGAAAAATTGCCAGAAGCATTTATGTTAATTATAAGAAGCGCTTTTGCATTAGAAGCAGCATTTGGTGGTATTATCGGTTTAGCAATTTCTTGGGGAGTAAAACGTGGTATTTATTCTAATGAAGCAGGGCAAGGAACAGGGCCACATGCAGCGGCAGCAGCTGAAGTATCACATCCAGCTAAGCAAGGTTTAGTGCAAGCATTTTCCGTTTACATTGATACATTATTTGTTTGTTCAGCAACAGCGTTTATGATGATTATTACAGGCATGTATAACGTATTTGATGCAAGCGGAAAAAACTTTATCGTAAATAAATTAAATGGTGCTCAGCCAGGGCCGGGATATACACAGGCAGCGGTAGAATCTGTTTTCCCTGGATTTGGAAACGGTTTCGTTGCAATCTCATTACTATTCTTTGCATTTACAACAATTATGGCGTATTACTACATTGCAGAAACGAATATCGCGTACTTAAATCGTGATAAAGACCGCCCTTGGCTGTCTATGGTACTAAAGTTTGTATTTTTAGGAGCTGTATTCTACGGTTGTATAAAAACAGCAGCAACGGCTTGGGCTTTAGGCGATATCGGTGTAGGAATTATGGCATGGGTAAATATCATTGCGATTTTACTATTACAAAAACCTGCATTAGTTGCATTAAAGGATTATGAAAAGCAGAAAAAAGAAGGAAAAGATCCAGTATTCGATCCAGGGCCATTAGGAATTAAAAATGCTGATTTCTGGGAGCATGAATATGGAAAAGATAAGAAAGAAGAAGTATCGTAATGGAATAGAAATGAAAAAGCAAAGGGGAAATTCCTTTGCTTTTTTTATGGACAAAATGAGGCTGGAAGTTATTTTTTTGCCTATTTTTGAATATAAAAAGAATGTACATGCTTTGTTAGGGGAAGGGGTGAGTATGTTGATAGAGTTTCGGAACGTAAATAAATATTATGGCACCTTTCAAGTTTTAAAAGATATTAATGTGCAAGTGAAAAAAGGTGAAGTGGTAGTAGTTGTTGGGCCTTCAGGATCAGGAAAAAGTACATTACTTCGGTGTATAAACCAGTTAGAGTCCATTACGGATGGAGAGTTAATTGTACAAAATACGGAGGTACACAATGCAAAAACAGATATGAATGAATTACGCCGAAATATCGGAATGGTCTTTCAACATTTTTATTTATATCCACATAAAACAGTTCTTCAAAATATTACATTAGCACCTATTAAAGTAAATAAAATTTCAAAAGAGGAAGCAGAACAAACAGCGATGTTTTATTTAGAGAAAGTAGGAATTCCAGAGAAGGCTAACGTGTATCCACATCAATTATCTGGAGGACAACAGCAACGGGTGGCAATTGCTAGAGGGCTTGCGATGCAGCCGGAAATTATGCTATTCGATGAGCCTACGTCTGCTCTTGATCCGGAGATGATCGGGGAAGTATTGGATGTTATGAAAACGTTAGCTAAAGAAGGGATGACGATGGTTGTTGTCACGCATGAGATGGGATTCGCGCGGGAGGTAGCCGATCGGATTTTATTTATGGATGATGGCAAAATCATTGAGGATACAACACCGGCGCAATTTTTTGCAAGTCCTGAACAAGAAAGAGCGCGGCTATTTTTAAGCCGAGTGTTAAACCATTAAAGGAGGAGTTTTATGCTTAAAATGAAAAAGTTGTTTACGTTAATCGTATTTTCATGTCTATTCGTACTTGTCGTTGCTGGATGCGGAAGTAAAAAAGATGAGGCGAAAGAAACGAACACGAAGCAAGGCGGTGCTGTTGAACAAATTAAGAAGCGAGGGAAGTTAGTAGTTGGGGTGAAGAATGATACGAACTTATTTGGATTGAAAAATCCTTCGACAGGGCAGGTAGAAGGATTTGATGTTGATGTTGCAAAGGCGCTTGCGAAAAAGATTCTTGGGGATGAAAAGAAACTAGAGTTGAAAGAGGTAACATCTAAAACGCGTATTCCACTACTGAAAAACGGTGACATTGATGCAATTATTGCAACAATGACAATTACAGAAGAACGTAAAAAAGAAGTCGATTTTTCAGATGTATATTTTAAAGCAGGGCAATCGTTACTCGTGAAAAAAGGGAGCGATATTAAAAGTATTGATGATGTGAAAAAGGGCGTAAAAGTGTTAGCAGTAAAAGGTTCAACGTCTACAAATAACATTCGCCAAAAATCACCAGAAGCGACTGTATTAGAATTTGAAAATTATAGTGAGGCATTTACAGCGTTAAAAGCAGGAAAAGGTGATGTTTTAACAACAGATAATGCAATTCTTTACGGCATGGCAAAACAAGATTCAAATTATGAAGTTGTCGGGAAAATTTTTACGGATGAGCCGTACGGAATTGCAGTGCAAAAAGGTGCAGATGATTTAACGAAAGAGATTAATAGTTTAATTAAAGACATGAAAGCAAGCGGAGAGTATGACAAATTATATGAGAAATGGATTGGGCAAAAACCAGAGAAGTAAAGTGATAAATAGTAAAAGCGAGAGGATGAGAGCACTCATCCTCTTCTTGTAAAGAAAGAGGGGAGAATATGTGCCTGATTTTTCTATATTAACGAATAACATTGATATGTATTTAGAAGGATTTAAATATACAGTGATGTCTAGTGTAATCGCATTAATAGGCAGTTTTATTTTAGGCATAATATTAGCGGTAATGCGTATTGCACCGATTCGCATTTTAAATTGGTTGGGAGCTGCTATTGTAGAATTTGTAAGAAATATTCCGCTCGTATTAATTGCATTTATATTCTATTTCGCTTTACCTGTAATAGGAATTACTTTAAATGGTTTTGTAGCAGGAACAGTTACGCTTACCGTATATACGGCAGCGTTTATTGCGGAAGTCATTCGCGCTGGTATTTTATCAGTCGCGAAAGGCCAAATGGAGGCAGCACGTTCTTCAGGATTGACTTACACGCAAGCGATGTACCATGTCGTTTTACCCCAAGCGATGAAAATCGTAATCCCTCCTCTAGGAAATCAATTTCTCAATTTAGTAAAAAACTCTTCCATACTCGGAATTATCGCTGGTATGGATTTAATGTATCAAGGAGATTTAATTTCAACGAAGACGTTTGTTACGTTCGACGTTTATATATTTGTCGGGATGTTTTATTTAATATTAACAATTCCGCTCAGTATGTTAGTGCGTTATTTAGAAAAACGCTTAGCAAAGGAGGCGGTGTAAATGGATTTTAAGGGAGCAATAACAGGTGATCATATTCTCTTTTTATTAAAAGGGTTACTCATCACATTAGAGGTAGCGCTCGTAGCGATTGTACTTAGCTTTATTATTGGTAGTGTAATAGGAATATTGCGCTACATGAAAATCCCTGTCGTCTCACAAATATTAGGAATTCTCGTTGAAGTGGTTCGAAACTTACCACTACTTTTAATTATATTTTTCACGTATTTTGCACTTCCAGAAGCAGGATTGAAATTAGAAATTATAACAGCTACAATTGTTGCGTTAACAATATTTGAAGCAGCAATGATATCTGAAATTGTTCGAAGTGGTCTATTATCGATTGAAAAAGGACAGATTGAGGCCGCAAGATCTTCAGGATTAACGTATGTTCAAGCGCTTTGGCATGTTATTTTACCACAAGCATTAAGAAGAATGGTTCCGCCGCTTGTCAGTCAGTTTATTTCATTGCTGAAAGATACAGCGCTAGCAGTCGTTATATCACTGCCAGAGCTTATTCATAATGCTCAAATTATTAGCGGACAAAATGTAAATTATATGATTCCAACGTTTATAGTAGTAGCTTGTATGTATTTTATCGTAAATTATAGTTTATCAATTTTATCGAGAAGGTTAGAACTCCGTTGACTCTTACAATATATGTAAGAGTTTTTTCCTTGTTTCTCCTTATTTTCCTCTAAATAGAATCTAAATCTTGCAATAATTCGATTTTTTATATTATTTTATCAGAAAAGTTTTAATTTTATATAGAAAATGTAATCGCTTTCGTGTATATTTTTATTATCAGAAAATTTTAACAAGATATAGGGGTATTGGTAGGGGGAGGATTTAGATGCAGCAACAAACGAATGAGAAATTACATCGTACGATGAAGAGTAGACATTTATTTATGATCGCACTAGGTGGTGTAATCGGAACTGGTTTTTTCTTAGGTTCAGGTTACACCATTAATCAGGCTGGACCAGGGGGAGCCATCCTTTCATATTTAGTAGGCGGATTTATTATGTATTTAACAATGCTATGCCTTGGAGAGTTAACGGTAGCAATGCCAGTTTCAGGTTCTTTCCAAAAGTATGCGACGAAGTTTATTGGACCAGGAACGGGCTTTATGATCGGTTGGCTATATTGGCTTGGCTGGGCAGTAACAGTAGGACTAGAATTAACGTCAATCGGTTTAATGATGAAAAGATGGTTTCCGAATGTTGATGTTTGGGTATGGTGCCTTGTATTCGGTGTTATTTTATATGCTTCAAACGCAATTTCGGCGAAAAGTTATGCTGAATTAGAGTTTTGGTTTTCTAGTATTAAAGTAATTACAATTCTTGCATTTGTTGTTCTTGGTGGTAGTGCATTATTAGGGTTTATATCATATGACGGAAAAGAAGCAGCACCTCTTTTCTCTAACTTTGTAAGTGAAGGCGGGTTATTCCCGAATGGACTAGCTGCCGTATTACTTACAATGATTACAGTGAACTTCTCGTTCCAAGGAACAGAGTTAATCGGGATTGCAGCGGGAGAAAGCGAAGAGCCTGAAAAAACAATTCCACGTGCAATTCGTAATACAGTATGGCGCATTATGTTATTCTTCATTTTAACAATGACGATTTTAGTAGGATTAATTTCTTGGAAAGAAGCTGGCGTAATTGAAAGTCCGTTCGTAGTTGTATTTGATAAAATCGGTATTCCATATGCAGCTGATATTATGAACTTCGTTATTATTACTGCGTTATTATCTGTAGCGAACTCTGGATTATATGCAGCGACGCGTATACTATGGTCACTTGCAAATGAAGGAATGGCACCAAAGTCTTTCCAGAAAGTAAATAAGCGTGGTATTCCAATTACAGCACTAGTTGTAACAATTGCTGTAGCTGCTTTATCTTTATTAACAAGCTTCCTTGCAGAAGATACAGTATACATGTACTTATTATCTATAGCTGGTTTATCAGCTGTATCAAGTTGGATTATTATTGCCCTGTCGCAACTTCGCTTTAGAAGTCAGTATATAAAAGGCGGAGGAAAGTTAGAGGACTTAAAATATAAAACACCGTTATATCCAATCGTTCCTATTTTAGCTTTAATTACAAATAGTATCGTTGTTATTAGTTTAGCGTTTATTCCAGAACAAAGAATGGCGTTATATTGTGGTATTCCATTTATCATTTTCTGCTACATATATTATTATATAAATAAGAAACGGCAGAAACCGATGAAGGTGGAGACAACAAATGAAACTAACCATCAAACAAGATGATATTGAGGCAGATTTATCGTATGGTCAATTAGCGATTGGAAAAGAAAACGGGTATTCACCGTTACAATTACTCGTTTCTTCTATCGCAGGATGCAGTGCAATTGTCTTTCGAACAATTTTAGAAAAGAAACGTATTACATACGATACGTTTACAATTGAAACGGAAATTGGTAGAAGTGAAGCTTTATCAAAACCAGTTGAAAGTGTTCATTTGCACTATAAAATTAAAGCGCAAAACATTACAGAAGAGCAGTTGGATAAGGCACTGCAACTGGCAGTGAAAAATTGCACGATTGTTCAATCTGTAAAAGATAGTATAAAGGTTACGGAAACAATTGAACTAATAAAATAAAACATAAAAACGTGAGAATACGGCTCTCACGTTTTTATGTTTTTAATAAAGGGGGAAATATGATGGAATGTTTAGGGTGTAAATTAGCCAACGAAGAAGAAATTATATATAAAATATATGAAGATGACTATGTAACATGCTTTTTAGATCATGCACCTTTCTATCCAGGACATACTTTAATTGTGCCAAAACAGCATGTTGTAGAAGTAGATGAATTAGATGATGTTGTAGCAAAATCCATTATGGATGCTTCTAAGCTTATTGCAAAAGCGATTAAGGCATTATATAAACCAGATGGAGTTACAGTTTGTCAAAATGGTGGAGTATTTAATGAGTTAACACATTACCATATGCATGTCGTACCAAGATATAAAGAGCGCTCGTTTGCTGAATTTTATACGGTACAATCGGGAGAAAAGCACAATCATAATTTTGAAGAGATTAAGCATTTGTTAAAAGAAGCGATAGAGCATATGCTGCTTATTGAAAAGGCGTAGCGGTCAGGAAAATTCTAATATTAAAAAGCCCAATTTCTCAGTTAAAATAGAGAAATTGGGCTTTTGTTTATTCTATTATTAAATTTTATCTATAAAAAGATTTTGCAGTGTCACAAAGTATGGGGCTCATTCGTTATATAGAGTGAGAGGAGGAATTATATGAAGGTTACAAACAACGATTATGAAAAGATGGAAGAGCTATATGAGTTGTATGAACAAAAGATTTATTATGTAGCGTATTCTATTTTAAATAATATTCAACAGGCTGAAGATGCGGTTCAAGAGACGTTTATTACTCTTTATAAGAACCTGGCAAAGCTCTATAGCTTGAGCACTGAAGAGCTTAAACGCTACATTTTGAGGGTCGCGAAAAACAAGGCGATTGATAGTTACCAGAAAAATAAACGACATGAAACATTAGTGAAAAATATTGGTAAAAAGTCGACAGAAGAAATCTATATGCATCCATCTATAAAACAGCTTAAATTTGAAGGGAATGCATGGAACTACGCTAAAGAAGAGGGAATGGACGCAACGCGTATTATGACGGGTGAAGTTGATTACTTGGAACCTCACGGAGACGGAAAAAGCTTTTATAATATTGGCAGTATCCGATCTGGACAAACGGTGAAGGTTAACTTAGGTTATTTTGTAGATGAGGATAAACTAAATTCAATCTTTTTAGATGCTTTCCATTACAGAGGGAATGGTGGCACTGAAAATATGAATGCGGAATATCGTTGGTGGATTGATATTCGTCAATAGTAACAAAGAGACTAAAAAGCTGCTTATATTTAGCAGCTTTTTTCGTCTCCATACATATGTAAAATTTCTTTCGCACGTATACGTAAACCATCTATCAATTCTATCGGTTCTAACACTTGTGCATCTTTTCCAAGCCTATAAAATAAAGGGGTAATAAAATTAATTTCACCTTTATCAATTGTTGAATGTATATATCCTGTCCCGTCCTCATTTACTACAACGAATTCTTCAAGGTAAGGCACGCTTTTACATTGGCGCACACCTTCTGTCGTTAATAAAACATGTAACTGGGTAGGAATGTTTATGACGTTAGAGCTAGAGTTAAACCATTCTTCTAAATTCATGAACGTACTTTCACTTTCTTCTGTTGATAATATAGAAAGAATACGATCAACGCGATACAGTAATACTTTTTTTCTACTGAAGTCGTAGGATGGTAAGTACCATAGCCCGTCATGAGCATATACACCGATAGGATGAACATGTTTTGTTTTTATCCCCGATTTAGATTCGTATTGAAAGTGTAAATCTTTATTTTCAATAGCCGCGGTTAACACTTCATTTAAAAGAGGTGTATCAATTGTTCTCTTCGGATTCCAGAAAGCAATATAAGAGCGTATTTTATCAACTTTCGCTTTCGCATCATGTTGTAGAGAGCTGTACAGTTTGTGTGTAACGGAATTGATTTCTGTATTAAAAGGTAAGTCTCGGTAGTAGCTTAAAGATTGAAATGCAAAAAAGATGGAGACTGCTTCTTCTTCCGTAAATAAAATAGGGGGAATGACTCTATTCGTTAATACTTTATAGCCGCCGTTACGACCTTGTTCTGCGTAAATGGGCAACCCCATATCACTCAAATCTAAAATGTATCTATGAACCGTACGAACGGAAATATTAAATTCATCAGCTATTTCTTGCGCTGTAAATGTCTTTTTTGCAGAAGCAAATATAAGAATATCTAATAAGCGTTTAGCTTTTGACAAATGTATCACCTTTTTCTTTTTAACATGACATAAATTGTCATGTTTTATTGTTAGTATATTGTTTACATCATATGTTATCAAGATGAGATGCAAGGAGGGAAAGAGATGTCACGTGAAATTGTTTTATTTATTGCGGCGAGCTTAGATGGATATATTGCCAAAGAAGATGATGATTTACAGTGGTTAATGGAAACAGAAGGAGATGGAGATAACGGTTATACAGAAATGTATGAAACAATTGATACGATAATCATGGGAAAAAGAACGTACGATTATGTAGTAGAGCATATGGAAACATTCCCGTATGTAGATAAAAAATGTTATGTTTTCTCTAACTCAGAAAAAGGTTCAAATGAATACGTGGAGTTTGTAAGTGAAGATGTAGTGGAGTTTACAAAAAGGTTGAAAGAGCAAGAAGGATCTAAAATATGGATGGTTGGTGGAGGAAGTCTACTAAGAGAATTCTTTAAGAATAATTTAATTGATGAATATGTTGTTACGATTACACCGCATATATTAGGCTCGGGAGTTCCGTTATTCCAAGATAAGAACCCGGAAATTCATTTAACTTTAACAGATACGAAACGTTTTGGGCAATTTGTAAATTTATATTATAAAGTAAGATGATAAAGAAACACGACTACTGATGGTAGTCGTGTTTTTGTATAGATGGCAATGAAATAATAAAGCAAGATCCGTGGTCGACTTCACTCATTACAGTAATATTCCCACCGTGTAGCTCTACAATTTCTTTCACGATAGATAATCCTAAACCAGTTCCGCCTGTAGCTCGTGATCTCGCTTTATCAACTCGATAAAAGCGGTCGAAAATGTGAGGGAGGTCTTCAAGCGGAATACCTTCACCTTCATCTTCAATTGTAATGGAAATACTTTTATGTTCTTCAGTAACAGAAATGTGGATAAGAGAATACTCTTTTGAATGTCTATAAGCGTTATTTAAAATGTTCACCACAACTTGTTCGAAGCGTTGTTCATCTAAGTTCACTAGCAGTGTAGGAGGACAAGAGAAAGAAACTCTAATGTGTTTTTCTTTATATATGGCATTTACTTTTTCAGCTATGCGAGTCAGGAAGGTGTGTAAATGCACTTCCTTTACTTGAATAGAAAAGTTATGTTGTTCCATTTGTGCAAGGGAAAACAAATCTTGAACTAAGTTTGTGATGTAATCAGACTCATCTTTTATAATAGATAAATACCGCAAACGTTGCTTGGAAGATGTGGTTTCTTTTAAAGCAATGTCAGCGTAACCTCTTACGTATGTCAAAGGTGTTCGTAATTCATGAGCAACACTTGCCAGAAATTCACTTCGCTCTGTTTTCATATAATGTAAATCATTTGCGAGTGTTTGAATAGATGATGCTAGTTCACCAATTTCATCATTTCGAGTAGTTGTTAATGAAACGGATAAATCTCCTTTACTCATTTTTTCAGTGGCATGTTTCATGTGTAACAATGGTTTTGTTAACAAACGTGATAATAGAAAGATGGTGATGGCTGTTAATAGAAAAGTAATGATCCCAGCAATAATGAATTGTCTTGTTAGCCCATTCACCATCTTTTCAATGGATTCTGTCCCAAGAAACATGTACACATAGCCTTCATGTTTTCCATCTATTACAATGGGACTAACTGTACATATATAATTAGATGTTTTCCAATGATTCTCTATAATTGCGCCTTCATGATCTGTCCGTGTTTGCATCTTTTCAATATGTCTTTTTATAGTAGTATTTATTTCGTTGGATTTAGCTAGTACATCCTTATTTGCATTTGTAATAACAACAGTCGTTTCGGCCTCGGATTCCATTAGCGCAACATGGGAAATTGTTTGCTTATCAAAATACTTTTCAAGGACATCTCTGTGACTATTTCCGCGCTTTAATAAAGCTGTCATTTCTTCATTTACTCTATTGTTGACAAGGCTATAATAAAGCAAGACAAATAGAACACTTTCGATTAAAAGTGTAACAATTAAAAAATAAAATCCGAGCTGAATAGAAATTCGCTTCATCGTTTTGCTCCTTAATCTAAAGTATCAACCCATCGATATCCGACTCCGTACACAGTTTTTAAATGATTATCAATAGGGAAATTTACTTTTCGTAATTTATCACGCAAATTACGAATATGTGAATCGACTGTTCTATCTTCTGTATTTGTATTTAATCCCCAAATTCGTTCAATGAGCTGATCTCGGCTTAATACGTAGTTCACATGACGTAAAAATAATCCGAGTAAAGAGAATTCGATTGGAGTAAGAAAAAGTTCTTCATTATGGACAGAAACGGAGTGCTTCGCTTCATCCCATATAATCCCGTGATATTGGATTTGTTTATGTTCATTTGTGCGCCTTAAAACAGCTTCAATTCTTGCGAAAAGTTCCTCCTCATGGAAAGGTTTCGTTACGTAATCATCCGCTCCGATTTTTAATCCTCGGACGAGATCTACAGTTTGATCACGAGCTGTTACCATAATGATAGGAACGTTACTAAATGAGCGGATTTTTTTGCACGTTTCCCATCCGTCCATCTTTGGCATCATAATATCGAGTAAAATAAATTTAAAGTTTTGATTTTCTATATGTGAAATCGCTTCTTCTCCGGATTGTGCACATATGCAGTTATATCCAATTGGAGTAAGATAAAGCGTTAATAATTCAAGCATTCGCGGTTCATCGTCTACGAGCAGTATATCAATCATAGAGAGCCCTCCATATATAATTTTTACTTAAATTGTAATGCAAAATCATGAAGAAATGGTGCAGATTGTAATGCGTCTGCATAATTTCTTCAGAATTGCTTGTTATTGTAAAGTTGAAATTCCATTTTAGGTAATGATATTGGCTCGAAAACGATTTATACGGAGGCGGTATAGTGAAAAAGATGACCCGAATCTTTGGGATAACAATAGTTACAGCAGTTGGTCTTGCTGCATGTGGACAAACGAACACGGATCATAAAAACCATGAATCGAAAGAAGAGAAGAAAACAGAGCAAAAGGAAATGAAAATGAATCAGGAGGTAACTGCACCGAAAGAAATGAATCAAGGTGCATCAAATGATTTATTAACGACAAGTTTAAAAAATGTAACGAGATTAAACACAAATGATCCTCTTCAAATGGCAGTATTAACTTCGCAGACGATATGGCCAGCAACACATAAAGAGAATCAGCCAGGCGCTGTTATTTTAGTACCAGTAAACGAGTGGCAATTAGGTATTGCAAGTGCAGACCTTATTCATCATCCGAATAACGGACCGATTTTATTTATAGAAAAAGAAAAGGTACCCGAGATGACGTTAAAAGAAATAAAACGGCTAAATCCGCTCGGAACGAAAGATGGAACACAAATTATGGTGATGGGGGATATAGGGGCAGCCGCACTGGAGCAATTAAAAGATTATAAAGTAAAGCAAATAAAGGAAACGGATCCAGCTATCTTTGCTAAAGATGTTGATAAAGAGTATGCGGATATAACAGGTAGTTATCCGAATAGTGTTATTATCGGTTCGTCTGAAGAAGAAGGGCGTTTATATACAACACCAGCTGTAAACTGGATTTCTCATATGCCAGAACCATTACTTTATACAGAAAAGAATAAAGTGCCAGAAGCGACGATAGAGGCATTAAAGATGAGAAAAGATAAAGCAAATATATATTTACTAGGACCAGAAAAAATCATTTCAAAAGAAGTAGAAAAAGAGTTAAGCAAATACGGGAAAGTAACGCGTATTAGTGGAGAGACTCCAGTAGAAAATTCTATTGCATTTGCAAAGTTTAAAGATGAAAAAACAAAATTTGGGTGGGGGTTCACAAAACCAGGACACGGTGTATCATTTGTTTCAAACAAAACACCAGACTTAGCAGTTGCAGGAGCACCATTTTCACATATGGGTAAACATGCCCCCGTCATCTTATTAGAGGAAGGAAAAGCTTCACAACCAGTGTATGATTTCCTTGCTACTATTCAACCGAAGTTTAAAGATGACCCAACACTTGGCCCGTACAATCATGGATTCTTATTAGGAAATACTGAAAATATTTCATTTGAAACGCAAGGTATATTGGATGAGAGGCTAGAGATTGTGCAAGAAAGTGGTCAAGGGCACGGTGGACATTAATGAAATGAGAGAAGACGCTATGAAGATAGCGTCTTTTTTAGGAAACTTTTACATAGCGAAAAATCCTCTACTCGTTATATAATAGCCTTCGTGCAGTCGGCTAGATTTTCTTATGGAGAAAATCAAATGAGAAAAGAGTAGAGGAGTGGTATTTTGTTTCAAACGATAAAAAATGACTGGTTCTCCAACGTGAAAGGAGATGTGCTATCAGGAATTGTCGTTGCTTTAGCGTTAATCCCTGAAGCAATTGCTTTCTCTGTTATTGCAGGCGTGGATCCGACCGTTGGGTTATACGCAGCCTTTTGTATTGCAGTTACCATTTCATTTGTTGGCGGAAGAACTGGAATGATTTCAGCTGCAACAGGTGCAATGGCATTGTTAATGGTAACGCTTGTTAAAGATCATGGTTTGCAATATTTATTTGCTACAACAATATTAACGGGGATTGTCCAAATTATTTTCGGTGTATTCAAACTGAGCTCATTTATGAAGTTTGTTCCGAAATCTGTTATGAGTGGTTTTTTAAATTCACTTGGAATTTTAGTTTTTACAGCGCAATTGCCACATTTTAAAAATGCAACTTGGCAAATGTATGCACTTGTCGCATTAGGACTTGCAATTATATATGTATTTCCACGTATTACGACGGCTGTACCGTCTACACTTATTTCAATTATCATTGTGACAAGTATTGCACTTATGAGCGGATTACAGTTAAAAACAGTCGGGGATATGGGAAGTCTGCCGAAAGAATTACCGTTCTTTAGCATGCCTGACGTGCCTTTTACACTTGAGACATTAGGGATTATTTTACCGTACGCAGTTATGCTTGCAATTATTGGTTTACTAGAGTCATTATTAACAGCTTCAGTTTTAGATGATATGACGCATACGGAAAGTAATAAGCATAAGGAAGCACGTGGACAAGGGATTGCAAACATTGTTGCTGGTTTCTTCGGAGGAATGGCAGGATGTGCAATGATTGGACAATCTGTTATTAATATTAAATCAGGTGGACGCGGGCGATTATCGACGTTTGTAGCGGGCGGATTTTTAATCATATTACTATTTGTTTTAGGTGATTATGTCGTTTATATTCCGATGGCAGCTTTAGTTGCAGTTATGATTATGGTTTCAATTGGAACATTTGATTGGAACTCTGTAACAACGATTCATAAAGTACCAAAAGGAAATGCATTTGTTATGATTGTAACAGTTGTGGTGGTCTTAATTACACATAATTTAGCATTAGGTGTAATTATCGGAACAGTAATTAGTGCGGTTTTATTTGCATTCAATATGGCAAAGATTCACGTGAAACATTTATATATTGAAAATAAGAAAATATACGAAATTCATGGCCAACTTTTCTTCGCATCTACGGCAGATCTTATCAATAATTTTTCATTTGAGGAAGATGTAAAAGAAATTGAGTTGAATTTTTCTCACGCACACATATGGGATGATTCAGCAGTGGCGTCAATTGATAAAGTTATTATGAAGTATGAACAAAGTGGCGTGAAAGTAAGTATAATGGGATTAAATGAACGTAGTGCAAAACTTGTTACTAATTTAGCTACTTATAATAAAAGAATTGCTAGTTAGAAGCCTCCTTTTTAGGGGGCTTTATTATATAATACGAGTAGGATAACGAAAAGGGGATTCAGCATATGTATAAACAAATTATATTAGCATGTGACGGTTCTGAACATGCACTTCGAGCAGCGGAACATGCAACATATATTGCGAAATGTAGCGAAGAAGCAAATGTTGAAGTTGTGTACGTAGTAGATAATAGAACAGCAAAATCAGATATTATACAAGGTCAAACAGATTTAGAAACAATAACGGCTAGTCGAAAAGATAAATTAAAAGAGATTGAAGGTTTATTAAAGAAAGAGAATATTTCTTATAAAATTACGATATTACATGGCGATCCAGGAGATACGATTGTTCAATATGTAAATACAGGAGATATAGATCTTGTTATTGCTGGGAGTAGAGGATTAAATACACTGCAAGAGATGGTGCTTGGTAGTGTCAGTCATAAAATAGCAAAGCGTGTGAAATGTCCGGTGATGATTATCAAATAAATTGAGTGAGATATTTTGTAGTGTAAGCAAGACCTTGATATAATTCGAGGTCTTTTTTGACGTATAAAAGGTAAGAGTGTGGACATAATAGATACATAAGTTTTAGAAAATATTAACTTACAAATTTGTAAGTTTGTTGTCAGAAAAATCGATGTTATGAAAATTATTCTATTGGTAAAATAAACATATCGAAGGGGAGATAGGGAGGATGAAAAAGATGAAAGCACTTCAAAATTTATCATATAGCCAAGGTGTCGGTCTTATTTGTTTAGGGGGATTTGCTGCATCTGTTACGTTAGCTGTTGTAATAAAGATAATTCATCAAATCTTTTAATTTTAGAGTAGGGAAGGAATTGGTTGTTATAAATAGTAAGAGAAGGATTGTAAATAAAAAATAGCTCCTGGCATGTATGTAGATGCTGGGAGCTATTTTTATGATTATTTTTCTACTTCTGGCTTCTCACTTGTTACAGTAACGTCTTTCCAATGTGAAGTTATTTGATTCACTTCAGTGTTGACATCATAATTTTTTACGCGCTTATTAACACCTGTTAAATCGAATGTGTAATGAATTGGAATCATCGGTGCTTCGTCATGAATTAATTTTTGCCATTTATCATATACTTCTTTACGATATTTTTCATCAGTAGCTTTTTCTGATAATCCAGCGTCTAATAATTTAGTATTTTCATCATTTACCCAGCGTTGATAGTTAAATCCAGCATTTTTACCCCATAGACCAGAAAGGTCAGGATCAGAACCAGTGTTCCAAGCACCAGAGAAAATATCAACCTTTGGATCATCTTTTTTAATCATTTCACGCATAGCATTAAATTCATGTAAGCGTCCATCAACAAGTTCTACTTTTAAGCCGATATCTTTCCAAGATTGAATATAGAATTTTGCAAGTGGTTCACTTGTTTCACTACCGTTACTAGCTAGGAAGTTAATTTTAAATTCATTACCTTTTGGATCCTCGCGGAATCCATCACCATTTTTGTCTTTATAGCCAGCTTCATCTAATAGTTTTTTCGCTTTATCTACATCTAAGTTATATGCGCCAACATTGTTATTATGGTACTTTGGCATAGATGGTGGAATTGGAGAGTTAGCTGGAACACGAAGTCCGTGATATACTTTTTCTCCTAATTTTTCTCTATCAATTGCATAAGCCATCGCTTGACGTAAACGAACGTCTTTGAACTTATCGTTATCCATTACAGCTTCATTCTTTGCTTTGTCCATATGTCCGAACTTAAATCCGATATAAGTATAAGCAAGATCAGTTTTACCAATTAGTTGTGTGTTTTTTAATTTACTTACGTTCGGATATTGATCAGCAGTAATTGCTGCAATATCAATATCACCTTTTTTCAGAGATGCACTAACAATAGATGGATTTACAACTTTTAATGTTACATTTTTTAGTTTAGGTTTGCCACCCCAATAATCATCGAAGCGCTCATACTCAACTGATTCACCAGGGACGATTTTCTTCACTTTAAATGGTCCGAACCCAATTGGATTTTGACGAATCTTATCAGATTCAGCCAGTTTTTCAATTGGTACATCACCTAAATATTTTTTAGGTGTAGGATATGTCCAAATACCAGTTTTCAGTGAAGGGTTTACTTCTTTATAAGTAATGGAAATTGTTTTTGGATCGACTACTTTAATACCAGAAATTTTGTCAGCTTTTCCAGCGTGATATTCTTCCATACCTTCAATCATTTGCATTTGTGTATCGTAACGAATACCTGTATATTTACTATTACCAATGATTAAGTAAGAATATTCTAAATCCTCAGCTGTTAAAGGGTTACCATCGTGCCATTTTACATTATCTTTAATCTTAATTGTAATTGTTTTTTTATCTTCAGAAATTGTATAAGTTGCAGCACCATCATTTGTAATTTCCCAGTTTTTATCTGTAGCTAATAATTGTTCATCAAAGAAATCCATAATTTCTGAATCTGGAGCAACTTCATACAATACTCTACTTAAAACACCAGCGAAAGGTGAATTTGAAACGAGTCCATAAGTTAATGATCCGTCTTTAATCTCTTTGCCATCATTTTTTACAGCAGCACTAAATTTATTTGTTTCTACTTTTTTCGTATTTGCTTTTTTGCTACCGCTATCAGCACCCCCACATGCAGATAGTAATAATGTTGAAGCAGCAAGTGTACTTAATACTTTGTACAGTTTTGGTTTGTTCATAACTTCTCCACCCCTTATCCTTTTCTTTGTCTCGCATCAGCCGCACGTTTTAACGCTTGACCAATAAAATTTATACACAGCATCAACACTAAAATCATGATTGATGCGGGTAACCAAATCCACCATTTTTCTTGCAATACATCTGGGTTTGTTGCATAACTTACAAGTGTACCAAGACTCGGTGTACTTTCTGGTAGACCAAAACCTAAGTAAGTCAAACTAGATTCAATCCCGATGTTACCAGCAAGATTTAATGTAATATTTACGATAATAATAGAGCTCAAATTAGGTAATATTTGCTGAAAGATAATCTTCCAATTTGGTGTTCCTAAAGTTTTTGATGCAGATACGTAATCAAGTTCTTTCTCAGTTAATACTTTAGAGCGTATAAGCCTTGCTTTTCCGACCCATAAGAAAGCGGTCATTATGAGAATAAATGTAGTAATATTGAAAGTTGGAACAAGTGAGATAAATACGATAACAATCATTAAGAATGGTAAAATCATCATAAAGTCGATAAAACGCATGATGATGTTATCAACAACTCCTCCAAAATAGCCAGCAATTAGTCCCATAGTAAGACCGATAAGGGTTGATAAAAGAGTAATGGCTAAACCAACTGTAAAGGAATTACGTGTACCAATAATTAATTGTCCGAAAATATCACGGCCACCATAATCAGTTCCTAGCCAATGTTCAGCTGAAGGAGGATCATAAATGGCGAACAGATCAACTCGAACGATATCTTCTTGTTTCATAATAAATGAAGTTGCGTAAACGGCTATTAATATTAAAGCTAAAAAGAATAGGGAAAACATTGCTAGTTTATCTTTACGAAATTCTCGCCACATAATGGAGAAACCAGAAGGGCTCTTTTCGTAATGAATGACCTCAGTTTGTTTTTCAGGATTTGCTAACATAACGTTTCTTCACCTCCATTAATCAATACGAATACGTGGATCAACGATGCTTAGAATAATATCGGAAAGAAGAGTCCCGAGTAGCGTTGCGAATCCAGTAAATAATACAAGAGCAGTTACGACACTGAAATCACGTTGAGTAATAGATTGGAAAAATAGTTGTCCAATTCCTGGGTAGCCGAAAATATTTTCTAGAATAATAGAGCCACCAACTAAACCTGTAATTTCATATCCTAAAAATGCCGCAATTGGTAAAAATGAATTTCGTAAAATATGTCTGGAATATACTTTAGATTCTGGTACACCTTTTGCTTTTACTGTGCGTACAAAATCTTTATGTTTCGTATCAATAATTTCACTTCGTAAATATTGTACAGTTCCTACAGTGCCAATTAATGCCCCAGATAAAGCTGGTAAAATCATATGATTTAATTTACTTAAATAATAATCAAATGATCCGGCTGCCACTTGTGGATCAACGCTACCACTTGTAGGGAAGATCGGGTATAAAAAGCCGAATAAGAATAACATTACTAATCCGAAAATAAATAGGGGTGTACCAAATCCTAAAAAGTTATAGAGTGTAATGAGTCGATCAGCCCACGTATCATTCCAACGCCCACTTATAACGCCAAGTGGAATGGCGATTAAATAAGTAAGAATAAGAATTAGAAGAGCTAACAGCACTGTATTACCAAGGCGTTCCCCAATAATGTCTGTTACTTGTATTTTATGTGCGTAAGAAATACCGAAATCCCCTTGTACGGCATTTGAGATCCACCTTACATATTGTGTGGGAATAGGATCATTTAACCCAAGTTTCTCACGTTGTTCTTCAATTACTTTTGGATCGGCTTTTGGGTTTGCTAGTTCAGCGCCACTTAATGCATCACCTGGCATTGCTTTAGCAAGTGTAAAGACGAGTACACTTAATACGAATAATTGCGGTATCATAACTAAAATCCGGCGTAATATAAATTTCCACATGTTTTATCACTCCCTTATGGTAATGCCACCCGGTGAGTTGGCGAGATTGGTTTTAAATCGTAAGCACGTCCATTTTCATTGAAATAATTTTCGTATGATTTTTCGTACTCAGCGCTTACTTCACGACGCAATTTACGCTGTTGTTCGCGGTTTTCTGGACGAATATCAGGAATAGCTGATATTAGGCGCTTCGTATAGATGTGCTGTGGATTGTTATAAATTTCAGCACTAGTTGCTTCTTCCACAATGCGTCCACGATACATAACACCTATACGGTCACACATATGGCGAATTACACCTAAATCATGACTGATAAATAAGTATGTTAGTCCGAGTTCGGATTGCAAATCTTGTAAGAAGTTTAAAACTTGCGCTTGTACAGAAACATCCAGTGCAGATACAGGTTCATCCGCGATAATAAGCTTCGGTTTTAGTGTAAGTGCGCGTGCAATACCAATCCGCTGTCTTTGTCCACCGGAAAATTCATGTGGGTATTTATAAATTGACTCTGGATTTAGACCAACTTTATCAAGATAATCTTGAACAGCTCTACGCTCTTCATCAGGTGAGAGTTTCTCAAAATTTCGAAGTGGTTCAGCGATAATATCCATAACACGTTTCTTCGGGTTTAAGGATGAATAAGGATCTTGAAAAATCATCTGAATATCTTTTCGTTGTTCTCTTAGTTCTGAGCGACTTAATTTTGTTAAATCTCTATTATTAAAATGAATACTACCGCCCGTCGCTTTCGTTAAGTGCATAATTGCTTTTCCAGTTGTTGATTTACCGCTCCCAGATTCCCCAACGATTCCGTAAGTTTCGCCAGATTGTAGTTCGAAGCTTACGCCATCAACAGCACGAACGTAATCTAAGGTACGACCGAAAACACCACCTTTAATTGGAAAGTGTACTTTTAAATCTTCTACTTTAAGCAGTGCCATGAGTTACGTCATCTCCTTTCTTATCTTGGAAGTTAAAATGCTTGTAGCAAGTACAACGCACCCAGTGGTCTGGTTTTACTTCATGTAAAATTGGATTTTCCTCGTGTTGATCAGGTCTAATCCATGGAATTCGTGCCTGGAATCGACAGCCTGTGCGAGGTAACTTAGCTAATGTCGGTACAACGCCTTGAATAACATGTAATTTTTCCTTTTCAGCATATGCAGATGGAATGGAGTTTAATAGAGAACGAGTATATGGGTGAAGAGGGTTATTAAAAATCTCTTCAACTTTTCCTGTTTCTACAACTTGTCCAGCGTACATAACGACGATACGATCGGCTGTTTCTGCGACAACACTTAAATCATGAGTAATTAAAATGATGCCCATTTTCGTTTGTTCTTGAATAGATTTTAGTAAGTCTAAAATTTGTGCTTGGATGGTTACATCAAGAGCCGTTGTTGGCTCATCTGCAATAATAAGTGCTGGGTTACAAGCAATTGCAATTGCGATAACAATTCTTTGTCTCATTCCGCCAGATAATTCGTGTGGGTATTGTTTATATGTAAGTTCTGGTTTTGGAATACCAACTTGATGAAGTAGTTCTAAGGTGCGTTCTTTCTTCTCAACTTTTGAAAGGCTTGTGTGGTAGTCTAAGTTTTCTTCAATTTGTTTTCCAACTGTCATAAGAGGATCGAGTGCTGTAAGAGGTTCTTGGAAAATCATGCCGATGTTTGATCCGCGTACTTTATTCATCTCTGCGGCTGACATCGTTAGTAAATCCTTATCTCTATAGTTAAGCTGCCCTTGTAATTTTGTATTTGCTTCATTATGCAGTCGCATAATGGAAAGGGCAAGTGCACTTTTTCCGCAACCTGATTCACCGACTATCGCGACAATTTCATTTTCATGGACTGTTAACGAAACATCATCAACTGCGGCATGATATTGATCTTGTATGCGAAAGGAAGTCTGTAAGTTTTCAATGCGAAGAAGTGGATTCTTCATGGCTATCCCTCCATCTTTCTGAAAAGACTAAATATTTTGTATGTTGTTGTTATTTTAATATAAATTGACAATGTTTGACAAGAGAAAGTTGAGAAAATATTCAAAAATCTTTTTATATAGAGATTGGATGCATGTATATAAGTAGTTGGAGTGTTTTGAAAACGCTAACATGTATAAGGAAGGGAAATAAATCTTTTGTAAGAAAAAAGTATTATATGTAGAAAAAAGAGAGATGTTCTGTAAAGAACAGTCTCTCTTTTTTTGGTAAGAATAATATTAGTGCTTAAGCTTGCTTTTGTTTTGGAGATCCTGTCTTTAAAGTAAGAGCAAGGAAGAACATTGCAAGTACACAAGATGCAAGTAACAAGATGAATCCGCCATCCCATCCAAATGCATCGACGATAAAGCCCATAGCAGCACTAGCGAAAGCTGCTCCGCCTAAGTAACCGAAGAAGCCAGTTAAGCCCGCTGCAGTTCCAGCAGCTTTCTTTGGTGCTAAGTCAAGAGCGTGTAGACCAATTAACATAACCGGTCCGTAAATTAAAAATCCAATTGCGACAAGTGCGATACTATCAACCATTGGATTACCAGGAGGGTTTAGCCAGTAAACAAGAACGGCGATAAATACACCAACCATAAATAAAATACCAGCAGGTGCGCGGCGTCCTTTGAATAGTTTATCACTCATCCAGCCGCAAAGAAGTGTACCTGGAATACCAGCCCATTCATATAGAGCGTAAGCTGTACGTGAACTACTATGAGTAAAGCTTTTTTCTTCTACTAAATAAGTAGGAGCCCAGTCTACAACACCGTAACGTACGAAATATACGAAAACGTTCGCAATCGCGATGTACCATAAAAATTTATTGTTTAGTACGTATGTAAATAAAATTTCTTTTACCGAAAGTTCGCGTTCGCGATCTTGTACTTTTTCATCTGGTGGATATTCTCCAGTATGTTCTTCAATAGAAGGTAATCCACAAGATTGAGGTGTATCTCTCATCGTAATTAATACATAAATACCAACTAAAATTGAAAGAATACCTGGGAAGTAAAAAATACTTTTCCAATCATTTGCAAAGAAATATAACCCTAATGTTACAAGGGAAGGCATAAGTGCGCCACCGACATTATGAGCGACGTTCCAAATAGACATTTTTGTACCACGTTCACTAATAGAGAACCAGTGAACCATTGTACGACCACAAGGAGGCCATCCCATCCCTTGTACCCATCCATTTAAAAACTGAAGTACAAACATAAGTATAATGCTCGTTGTAATGAAAGAAAATGAGCCGAAAACAATATTAATGATACCTGATAAAAATAGCCCAGCTGCTAAAAAGTAGCGAGGATTACAACGATCGGATACGATACCCATAAGAAATTTACTTAATCCGTAAGCGATAGAAACTGCTGAAAGGATAACCCCAAGCTCCCCTTTACTAAAGCCTTGTTCAATTAAGTATGGCATTGCTAGTGAAAAGTTTTTTCGAACAAAGTAATAACCTGCATAGCCGATGAAGATACCTAAAAATACTTGTAAACGTAATTTACGGTATTCACTATCAACGCGATCAGCTGGTAAGCGTTCCACGTGGGGCGCAGGTTTAAAGAATTGTGTGAAAAACATAAAATGAAAATCCTCCCCAATTTAATTCGAAGTGTTGTAAGTCAGAGAGAATATAAAAAGGCCATGAAATATAAAAAAGTTTCCTTTTTTATGATTCATAGCCGTGTACTCCGATTCTCCGTGACTGTCAATATTAACTTCGACGAAAATTATACAACTTTGTGACAAAAATGTAAACGTTTTTATAAATAAAAAGTGTTGACGGATTTTGTTCGCGGTATTAATATTTAAATACATTAAATATTTTGGTGCTTAAATAAGAGGTGGATAACATGCCAAATGATATGACGCATATCGATAAAATTCAAGCTCTTGCTTTTTCGATTGGAAAGAAAATGCAGACAGAGTTATTAGAACAAATGCAAGCAACAGGACTTACACCACCGCAGTTTTATATTTTAAAGATTTTAGATCATTATGGAGCTTCAAGGGCGACAAAATTAGCGAAAAAAATGTATGTAAAGCCTAGTGCAATTACAGTGATGATCGATCGCTTAATTGACCAAGAGCTTGTCGAGCGTTATCACGATAAAGATGACCGTCGTGTTGTCGTCATTGAGTTAACAAAAAAGGGGAAAGCTAGGGTAGAAGAGGCGATGACTGCTCGTAATGAGCACATTGCAAAATATTTCTCACATTTAGAGTTGCAAGAAAGAGAAGATTTGTTACGCCTTTTTGAGAAGTTAGAAACTATTATTTGCGGGACACAAGAGGAAAAAGAGAAAAAATAAGAGGAATTGAGGAGATTACATGGAGCAACAAGACAATATAAATAGAAAGTTGTTGTTAGTCGGTTTAGTAATTGCGATGCTATTTGCTGCCTTAGATGGAACAATCGTTGGTACAGCAATGCCACGTATCGTTGGTGAACTAGGCGGATTAAGTTTAATGACGTGGTTAACAACAGCTTATATGTTAACATCAACAACAGTTGTACCAATTGCAGGTAAATTAGCGGATTTGCTTGGTCGTCGTAACGTATATATAACAGGGTTAGTTATCTTTATGGTTGGCTCAGCATTATGTGGTATGGCAAATGGTATGACAGAATTAATTATTTTCCGTGGTATTCAAGGTCTTGGCGGCGGTATTATGATGCCGATGGCTATGATTATTATCGGAGATATGTTCACGGGGAAAGAACGTGCGAAATGGCAAGGTATTTTTGGTGCGTTATACGGTCTTGCTTCTGTAATTGGACCACAAGTGGGTGGTTGGATTGTAGATGCAGTGAACTGGAGATGGGTATTCTACATTAACTTGCCAGTTGGTATTTTAGCAACAATCTTTATTGCAATGGGATTAAAATCACATAAACAAACAGGACCAATTAAAATTGATATTGCTGGGATCTTTACGATGATTCTCGGTGTTGTCAGTTTATTACTGGCATTAACGTTTGGTGGAAAAGATTACGCATGGGATTCTTGGCAAATTATCGGGTTATTTGCATTAGCTTTAATTGGTATCGTTAGCTTTGTTATTGTTGAAACGAAAGCAGAAGAACCAATTTTACCGATGCATTTCTTTAAAAATCGTACATTTACATTACTAAATGCGATTGGATTTTTTATGAGTATTGGAATGTTCGGTGCGATTATGTTCGTACCATTCTTCATGCAAGGAATTGTAGGAGTAAGTGCAGCTGAATCAGGAACAATTATGACGCCAATGATGATTACAATGATTGTGATGAGTATTATTGGCGGGCAACTTGTATTAAAAGTTGGTGTAAAACCACAAATTATTACAGGAATGCTTATAATGGCTGGAGGATTCTGGTTATTAACAACGATGGATATGCACACAACTAAATTGACTGCTACTTCTTATATGATGGTTATCGGTTTAGGAATGGGTCTTGTAATGCCGACATTAACATTAGCGTTACAAGAAAGCTTCCCGAAAAAAGATCTTGGTGTCGTAACATCATCAAGTCAGTTCTTCCGTCAAATCGGCGGAACATTTGGTATTACAATTTTAGGATCAATCATGAATAACACTTCAGGTACAACATTAACAAAGAATTTAGTACCTGTATTAGATACATTCCCGAAAGAAGCGGGACAAATGGTAACGAAATTTAAAGATATGATTCATACAGATCCACAAGGTTTATATTCAATGTTATTTAGTCCAGAGGCATTAAAACAAATGCCAGAAGCGTTCGCTAACAGCATTGTACCGATTTTGAAAAACTCTTTAGTAGACTCACTTCATACTGTATTCTTAACAGGATTAGTATTTATCGTAGTAGGCGCTATCTTTACAATTTTCTTACAGAAGATTAAACTGTCAGATCGTAAAAAAGATGCTAAAGAGCCAGCTACAGAAGAAAAAGAACAAACTGTATCATATTCGTAATGAAAAAGCATCGCCTTATGGCGGTGCTTTTTTGAGTATAACCTTAAAAGCTTTTTCGTGAGAAATGATTGACGTATTTCTAGAAATACGTTATATTATTTTCTGTAAACGGTTACATGAAATGGAGAGGGAAAAGAATGAGTACGATTAAAGACGTTGCGAAATTAGCGGGAGTATCTGTTGCGACCGTTTCCAGAGTGTTAAATAAAAATGGATATGTTCATGAAGATACATTAAAGAAAGTAGAACGAGCGATTGAGATGCTAGATTATAAACCTAGTACAGTAGCACGCTCACTATATAATAAGAAATCTCGTTTAATTGGCTTAGTTGTTCCAAATATCGTGAATCCATTCTTTCCAGAAGTTGCACGTGCCGTAGAAGATGTAGCTCATAAGCAGGGATATACGGTTGTACTTTGTAACTCTGATGAAAATTTAGAGAAAGAAAAGCAATATATTGATGTACTTAGGCAAAATAATGTGGACGGATTTATTGTAGCAACAAATCCACAAAATAGTGTTAATTACATGAATTTGTCAGTACCAGTCGTTGCAATTGACCGTATGTTTAATGAGCGTATACCTGCTGTGTATGCAGATAACTATGCGGGAAGTCAGGCAGCGACAAAGCTATTAATAGATAAAGGCTGTAAACATATTGCGCATATTCGTGGACCGCGTGACGTAAGCACAGCGAATGAACGTTTTGAAGGCTTTGTAGACGTTATTACACAAAATAATCTTTCTTATATGATTGCAGAGAGTACATTTGATCCAGCTAATAGTGAGCGTGTAGCAGTGGAACTATTAGAAGAATATCCGCATATTGATGGTATTGTTGCTGGGAATGATTTAATTGCAATAGGTATCGTCAAGGCTGCGCTTCAAAAGGGGATTTCTATTCCGGATGATTTACAAATTATCGGATTCGATGGAATTTCTTTAACAGAGATGATGTATCCATCTATTACAACTGTTGCACAGCCAATTTACGAAATGGGGAAAATTGCAACAGAACTACTGTTAGATCAGATGGAAGGAAACGTATTAGAAGAGAAACATTATCGTTTACCGATTGAAATTATAGAACGAAATACAACGAAGTAAGGAGATGAAATAGATGCCAAATATTGCAGTAGTAGGTAGTATTTCAATGGACTTAGTGGCCGTTTCAAAAAAACGTCCGAAAGCAGGGGAAACAGTAATTGGTGAAGCATTTCATACAATTCCAGGAGGGAAAGGAGCTAACCAGGCGGTTGCTGCAGCGAGATTAGGCGCAAATGTAGCGATGGTTGGAGCGGTAGGAGACGATAATTATGGAACTGTAGTTAGAAAAAATTTAGAGAACGAACGCGTTTTTATCGACTATGTGGTACCGGTTACAGATACGGCGACAGGAATTGCTCATATCGTTTTAGCAGAAGAGGATAACAGTATTGTTGTCGTGCAAGGAGCGAATGCTCTTGTCAATGAGTCGGTTGTAAATCGTTCAAAAGATCTTCTTACAAAAGCAGATATGGTTGTGCTTCAACTAGAGATTCCACTTGAAACAGTAAAATATGTATTGGCTATTTGTGAGGAACACAAAATCCCGGTTATGTTAAACCCAGCGCCAGCACAAGTGTTATCAGAAGATATTTTAGAAAAGGCAACTTATATTACGCCAAATGAACATGAGTGCCGCATTGTATTAGATGATTTCACATCACCAATTGAAGAGTTACTGGCTAAATATCCAAACAAACTATTGATGACAGAAGGTTCTAACGGTGTACGTTTCCATAATGGTACGGAGATTGTACATGTTCCTAGCATTGCTGTTGATGTAGTAGATACGACTGGAGCTGGTGATACATTTAATGGTGCATTAGCAGTTGCGCTTTCTGAAGGAGAAACACTTCAAAAAGCAATTCGTTTTGCGAATATTGCTGGTGGTCTTTCTGTAACGAAACTTGGGGCGCAAGGCGGTATGCCAACGAGAGATAAAGTACGTGAAGTGCAGGTGATTGTCGGATGAAAAAGCACGGCGTATTAAACAGTGAGATTGCATCAATCCTTGCTTCACTTGGGCATACGGATACGATTGTAATTGCTGATTGCGGTTTACCAATTCCTGACGGAGTAAAAAGAATTGATTTAGCTGTTGAAATTGGAAAACCTAGCTTTTTAGATGTATTGCAAGTGGTAGCGGATGATATGGCAATTGAAAAAGTGACGTTAGCAGAAGAGGTTATTAACAATAATGCGGAAATAAATAAAGAGATTGAGCTGAAATTAGTAGAGCCAGCGCTTGAATATGTATCTCATGAACAATTTAAAGAGCATACGAAAAAAGCGAAAGCTATTATTCGTACAGGCGAGGCTACGCCTTATGCCAATGTAATTTTACATGCAGGCGTGATTTTTTAATAAAGGGAAGTGATGGGAATGCGTATTGAAATGAAAAATATTTCAAAGGCGTTCAATGGCAATCCTGTTTTGAAGAATGCACAATTTATGATTGAAACAGGAGAAGTCCATGCATTGATGGGGGAAAATGGAGCGGGTAAATCAACGCTCATGAAGATTTTAACAGGTGTATACAAAAAAGATGGTGGAACAATCACGATTGATGGGCAAGAGCACACCTTTAAAAATGCGAAAGAAGCTGAAGAGTACGGTATTGCATTTATACATCAAGAATTGAACATATTATCGAATTTAACAGTAGCTGAAAATATGTTTCTCGGTAAAGAGTTAATGTATGGAAAGACAGGGATTTTGCGTACACGTCAAATGAATGCGATTGCGCAGCAGCAACTAGCGGAACTAGGGTTACATGTAAAAGGCGCTATGTTGGCAGGAGAGTTATCGGTTGGACAACAGCAAATTATCGAAATTGCGAAAGCATTAATGACAAACGCGAGCGTTATTATTATGGATGAGCCTACAGCGGCATTAACAGATCGTGAAATTGAAACGTTGTTTACTGTCATTAATAAATTACGTAAAGAAGGCGTTTCGTTCGTGTATATCTCACACCGAATGGAAGAAATTTTTTCAATATGTGATACCATTACGATTTTACGTGATGGGGAATACGTCGGAAAGAGATCCATTCCGGAAACATCGTTTGATGAAGTAGTGAGTATGATGGTGGGGCGCAGCATTGGTGAACGTTACCCAGAACGGAATAGTCAAGTTGGCGATGTTATTTTTGAAATCCGTAATGGAACGAAAAAAGGGAAGTTTGAAAATGTTTCGTTTCAAGTGAGAAAAGGTGAAATCCTTGGTGTAGCTGGCTTGATGGGAGCTTGCCGTACGGATATTATGAAAGCGATATTTGGATACGAACCTTTAGATTCTGGCCAAATTTTTATAAATGGGCAAGAAGTAAAGATTGATAGTCCGATAGATGCGATTAGACAAAGAATCGCATTCATTACAGAGGATAGAAAATCTGAAGGGTTAGTGCTAGATTTCTCAATTCGAGAAAATTTAGCTTTACCAAATTTAGAAAGTCTTTCAAAGGGAAGTGTTCTAAGCGACGAACTAGAACAACAGTTTACAGCGGACATGATGAAACTTCTTAATGTGAAAGCATCTAGTGGAGAACAAGCGGTGAAATCTCTTTCTGGTGGAAATCAGCAAAAAGTTGTTATTGCAAAATGGTTAGGTATCCACCCACAGTTACTCATTTTAGATGAGCCAACAAGGGGTGTTGATGTTGGAGCAAAAAAAGAAATTTACTCTATTATGAATAAGCTTACCGAGCAAGGAGATGCAGTTATTATGGTATCATCTGAGCTTCCAGAAGTTTTAGGGATGAGTGATCGCGTTCTTGTTATTCATGAAGGAAAAGTCGGCGGCATTTTAGAGAAAGATGAGGCATCACAAGAGTCTATTATGGCACTAGCTACAGGGGGAGAGTAAGGATGGCTAAGAAGGGGAATGTATTACAACAACTTGGGTCTTTAATTGGACTAGCGCTAATTATTGTAGTAATTACGGCTTTAAATCCAGCGTTTATTGAAATTCCAAATTTATTTAATATACTGCGTCAAGTATCGATTAATGCGCTTATTGCATTCGGAATGACCTTTGTAATTTTAACAGGGGGTATTGACTTATCGGTAGGTTCTATTTTAGCATTATCAAGTGCACTTGTTGCTGGAATGATGGCAAGTGGCATGGACCCGTTCCTTGCGATGGCAGTTGGATTATTAGCTGGTCTTGTAATGGGAATTGTAAACGGTATCATCATAGCGAAGGGAAAAGTAGCTCCATTTATTGCGACTTTAGCAACAATGACTATTTTTCGCGGGTTGACGCTTGTTTATATGGACGGACGTCCGATCACTGGACTTGGTGATCATTTAATGTTCCAAATGTTTGGTCGCGGTTATTTTCTCGGTATTCCGGTACCAGCTGTTACAATGATGATCGCTTTTGCAGTACTGTACTTCATTTTGAAGAAAACGACATTTGGTCGCCGTACATTTGCAATTGGTGGAAATGAAGAAGCAGCAGCACTATCAGGTATTAATGTTACGAGAATTAAAGTAATGATTTATGGTCTTTCCGGAATTTTGGCAGCGCTTGCAGGTATTGTCTTAACATCACGATTAGATTCTGCACAGCCGACTGCAGGTACTTCTTACGAATTAGATGCAATTGCAGCAGTTGTATTAGGTGGAACAAGTCTTTCTGGGGGAAGAGGATGGATCGTTGGTACATTCATCGGTGTACTTATTATCGGAGTACTAAATAACGGTTTAAATTTATTAGGTGTATCTTCTTTCTTCCAACAAGTTGTAAAAGGACTTGTAATCTTACTAGCTGTATTAATTGATCGCCGAAAAGAAGCATAATGGAGGGACAGTTCATGAAGAAATGGTTACTTATACTCGTTGCATGTATTATGGTCATTACTGCTGGTTGTTCAATGGAACCGCCAGAATGGGCAAAGGATTCTAGCGATAAAGGTCGAAATAAAACTATTAAAGTTGGATTCTCTGTTTCAACTTTAAACAATCCATTTTTTGTAACTTTGAAAAA
>NZ_JAKUFF010000038.1:0-42605 GCF_022663305.1 Bacillus cereus group sp. BfR-BA-01408
TTTGTTGACCATTATCGATACCTGCTGGAATTTTAACGTTGATTTTTTTACGTTTACGTACTTTACCAGAACCGTGGCATGTCGTACATTTTTCTTTAATGATTTGCCCAGTTCCTGAACAATGACCACAAGCTTGACGGTTTACGATACGACCAAATGGTGTATTTTGTTCTACACTTACTTGCCCTGATCCTGAGCAATGTTTACATGTTTCTTTTGAAGTTCCTGGTTTTGCCCCGCTACCTTTACAAGTATCACATGGATCTTCTACTGGAATCTCAACATTTAACTCTTTACCAAAAATAGCTTCTTCAAAATCTAAAGTAACTTGATATTGTAAGTCAGCACCTTGACGCGGAGCGTTTGGATCACGACGTCTGCCGCCACCGCCGCCAAAGAATGAACTAAAGATATCTTCAAAACCGAAGCCACCGCCGAAGTCTCCTCCGCCGCCAAAGCCACCGAAGCCTTGATTAGCACCAGCATGACCAAATTGATCATATTGCGCACGCTTTTGATCGTCGCTTAATACTTCGTATGCTTCTTGCACTTCTTTAAACTTTTCAATTGCATTTTCTTCTTTACTTACGTCTGGATGGTATTTTTTAGCCAAACGACGATACGCTTTTTTTATTTCATCTTTTGAAGCACCCTTGCTAAGTCCAAGGACCTCATAATAATCTCGTTTACTCATAAATTTACAACCCCCGAATCTTTCACATAAACGTAATTTTAACACCGAAAGAAAGTGCTTTGCAACAAAGTTTCCTCACTTACAGTATGCAAAGTAAAAAACTTAAGACCCTCACACATTCCTTCTCATTCGTGAAAAAAGCCAAAGCCAAGGCACGCTTGACTTTGACTTTTTGTCATCTTACTTATTATGTTTACAGTTGAATTACTTGTCTTCTTTTACTTCTTCAAACTCAGCGTCTACTACATTGTCTTTCTTCGCGCCAGCATCTTGTGCTCCTTGTGCACCTTCTGCTTGCCCTGCAGCTGCTTGAGCTTGCTCATATAGTTTAACAGTTAGTTGTTGTACGATTTCTTGTAAAGCGTCTTTTTTCGCACGGATTTCCTCAAGCTCGTTCTTCTCAATCGCAGCTTGTAATGCTTCTTTCGCTTCTGTTGCTTTTGCAACTTCAGCTGCATCTACTTTACCTTCTAAATCTTTTACAACTTTATCTGTTTGGAATACAAGTTGGTCAGCTTCGTTACGAAGTTCAACTTCTTCCTTACGTTTTTGGTCAGCGTCAGCGTTTGCTTCTGCTTCTTTTACCATACGATCTACTTCTTCATCAGAAAGACCTGAAGAAGATTGGATTGTAATAGCTTGTTCTTTGCTTGTTCCTAAATCTTTTGCACGTACGTTAACGATACCGTTCGCATCAATATCGAATGTTACTTCGATTTGTGGAATACCACGTGGTGCTGGTGGGATATCCGTTAATTGGAAACGTCCTAACGTTTTGTTGTCAGCTGACATTGGACGCTCACCTTGTAATACGTGAATGTCTACTGCTGGTTGGTTATCAGCAGCTGTTGAGAATACTTGTGATTTACTTGTTGGAATTGTAGTGTTACGCTCGATTAATTTCGTGAACACACCACCCATAGTTTCAATACCTAAAGAAAGTGGAGTTACATCTAATAATAGTACGCCTTCTACATCACCAGTAAGTACGCCACCTTGAACTGCAGCACCTAATGCTACAACTTCATCCGGGTTTACACCTTTATATGGTTCTTTACCAGTTTCACGTTTAATAGCTTCTTGTACAGCTGGGATACGAGTAGAACCACCTACAAGGATAACGCGATCTAATTCACTTGCAGATAGACCAGCATCTTTTAAAGCACGACGAGTTGGTTCTAATGTTCTTTCAACAAGGTTTGCTGAAAGCTCTTCGAATTTCGCTCTTGTTAATGTTAATTCTAAGTGTAATGGACCAGCAGCTCCAGCACTAATGAATGGCAATGAAATTTGTGTTTGTGTTACACCTGAAAGATCTTTTTTCGCTTTTTCAGCTGCATCTTTCAAACGTTGAAGTGCCATTTTATCTTGGCTTAAATCAATGTTATTTTCTTTTTTGAATTCAGCTACTAAGTGATCGATGATAACTTGGTCAAAGTCATCTCCACCAAGACGGTTGTCACCAGCAGTTGAAATAACTTCAAATGTTCCATCTGCTAACTCAAGGATAGATACGTCAAATGTACCGCCACCTAAGTCATATACTAAGATTTTTTGCTCTTCATCTTGTTTTTCTAAACCGTAAGCAAGCGCTGCTGCTGTTGGTTCGTTAATGATACGTTCAACTTCTAAACCAGCGATACGACCAGCATCTTTCGTTGCTTGACGCTCTGCATCGTTGAAGTATGCAGGTACTGTAATAACAGCTTTCGTTACTGTTTCACCTAAATATGCTTCAGCAGAAGCTTTTAAGTTTTGTAAAATGATTGCAGAAATTTCTTGAGGTGTATATTCTTTACCTTCGATTTCTACTTTGTAGTCTGTACCCATATGACGTTTAACAGACATGATTGTATTTGGGTTTGTAATTGCTTGACGCTTTGCTACTTCCCCAACTTGACGTTCTTCATTTTTGAAAGCTACAACAGAAGGTGTTGTACGGTTTCCTTCTGGATTTGGGATAACCTTTGGTTCTCCACCTTCCATAACAGCTACACAAGAGTTTGTTGTACCTAAGTCAATACCGATAATTTTACTCATGGCGAATCCTCCTACTTTTATGTAAATTATTGATTTACTTTTACCATCGATGGGCGAATTACACGGTCTTTTAATTTATAACCTTTTTGGAATTCTTCCACAACCGCATTTGATTCAAATTCGCTGTCTTCTACTTGCATAACAGCTTGGTGTTCATGAGGATCAAACTGTTTACCAACAGCTTCAATCGCTTCTACACCTTCTTTTGTCATCGCTTCTAACAATTGACGATATACCATTTCCATCCCTTGTAATAAGGACTTCATTTGCTCATCATTTGCTTCCACTTGCATCGCTCTTTCAAAATTATCAAGAGCTGGCAAAATATCTGAAACAAGACTTTGTGCTCTATATTTTTCAGCAGCCTGTTTATCCATTTGAACACGACGCTTATAATTTTCAAAATCAGCTTGTAGACGTAGCATACGGCCTTCCGTTTCCGTCAGTTTCGCTTGCAATTCATCTACTTTTTCTTGTAAAAGAGCAGCCTCACTTTTTTCTTCAACAGATTCTTCGCTGTCTTCAGATGTTACGGCTTCTTCAACTTGTGCTTCTTTTACTTCTTCTTTCACTTCTTCTACAACTTGTTCGTTACGCTCTTCCACAATTTTCACCTCCTTAAAAGGTATTAGGTATCATGCATAGCATGATTACCTAAGTATAGTTATATATTACACACAGTGATGTATTGCTTATCACTTGAGCGAATGTATTCTTCTTTATTCTTTATTTTTTTAGTCCATCTGTAATTTGCCTTGTAAATAACTGCAACAAACTAATTACACGAGAGTATTGCATTCTCGTTGGGCCTAAAATTGCAATTGTTCCAACCTGTTCTTCTCCGATTGAATATGTTGCAGAAATTAAACTGCAATCCTCCATAGCCGTTGAAGAGTTTTCCCTACCAATTTTCACTTGAATACCAACTTGTTTATGACGCAAAATATCATAAAACTCAGCTTCGTTATCAATCATGGTAAGTAAAGATCTAACTTTTTGAATGTCATGAAACTCTGGTTGCGAAAGCATATTTGCCTTCCCTCCAAAGTATATCTTTTCCGATAACGGAACTTGAAATGTACCATCCAATATTTTTATCGCACTATCGTAATTATGAACATACCCACGCAATACCGTAACAATCTCCTTAAAGATTTTATTATGGAGTTCCGACATTGGTACGCCCGATAGCTTTTCATTTAAAATATTAACCATTTTTTCTAAATCTGATAAATCAACAGATTCCGGAACGGTAATCGTTTTGCTTTGTACATGCCCTGTATCCGTTACAATAATAGCGACTGCGGTTTGACGATCAAGCGGAACAATTTGTACGTTTTTAAGTTTATTTGTGCTTAACTTCGGTCCAAGAACAATGGCCGTATAATTTGTAAGCTCTGATAAAATTTGAGCTGATTGTTGTGCAATCTTTTCCGCTTCAAAAATTCTTTCAGCAAATAAATCTTTAATTTGTACAATTTCATCGTTCGGTAAATTTTGCGGCGCTAAAAGATGGTCTACATAAAATCGGTATCCTTTTTCAGAAGGAACACGTCCAGAAGAACTATGCGTTTTCTCAATAAATCCTAGTTCCTCTAAATCAGCCATTTCATTTCGTATAGTAGCTGAACTAAATGTAATTTCATCTTTTTTAGCCAACGTCCTTGACCCAACAGGTTGCGCTGATCCAATAAAGTCATCAATAATTGTTTGTAAAATTAAGAGCTGACGTTCCGTAAGCATCTCATCATCACCTCTGTTAGCACTCTTTGTCTTCGAGTGCTAAATCTATTAATAACTTACCAAAATTGACATTCAATTGTCAACGGAAACGTCACGAAATAATGAAACTTTTTCACGTTAATGGAACATTTAATTAGTCAATCAAAAATGATTGGAATACTTCATTCCCTAATAATTTTCCTTTTCGCGTTAAACGAACATATCCATCGCTCTCTTCAAGCAATCCTTGTTCTTGGTTGTTTTGTAACTGCTTCGCGAAAACTTGATCCATTTCCATATTAAATTTCTTTTGAAACGCTATTTTAGATACACCTTTTGTTTTTCGGAGTCCTAAGAACAACTCTTCTTCCATTTTTTCTTTCTCCGTCACCACATGAACATCTAAATACGGAAATCCGGTTTCATCGATCTTATTGAAATATTGCTTGAGCGGCCCTACATTTTGGATACGTTCTCCATTTACATAACTATGCGCTCCAGCTCCAAATCCATAATACTCTTCATTATTCCAGTATGTGAGATTATGTCTACTTTCATTATTACCTTTTGAAAAATTACTAATTTCATACTGGGTATAGCCATGTTTCTCCATTTCATCCATTACCATTTCGTACATTTTCGCTTCATGGTCTTCACCTGGAAGTCTTAATTTCCCTTTATTCATTAAGTTATAAAATACTGTTTTCGGTTCCACAATTAATGAATATGCCGAGAAATGTTGTACACCAAGCGTAAAAGCAATGTCTAATGTTTCTTTTACATCTTCTATCGTCTGTCCTGGCAGAGCATAAATAATATCTACATTTATATTTTTAAAGCCTACTTCCTGCGCTTCTCTAATTGCTACAAACGCATCTTCTCTCGTATGCTTACGTCCAATTTTCTCAAGCAATTCATCTCGAAATGTTTGCACCCCAAAACTAATTCGGTTCACTCCACCTTCTAGCAATACATTTAATTTCTCTTTCGGCAAATCACCTGGATTCGCTTCAAATGTTAATTCACAATTCGGGGCAAACGGACGTAAACGACGATTTATAATATCTAATAATTTCTTTGTCTGTTCCATATTTAATGCTGTCGGAGTTCCCCCGCCAACAAAAATCGTTTTCATACTATCAAACGGTACCTTTTGAACTGTATTTATTATTTCTTTCTCTAAATACTCTAAATATTGATCGACCGGCTGGCGTTCAATAAACACTTTATTAAAATCACAATAGTGACAAATATGCTGACAAAACGGAATATGAATATATGCAGCTTGCACCAAAAATAACTCCTACCTTTCTAAAAAGAAAACCTCCGCGCTCGGGAGGCTTCTTTTACTTCTCTAACGTATTACGAATTTGTTCCATTCGCATTTTTCCCCAATCATACATCATTTCAACGATTGGTAAAAGCGACATGCCTAATTCCGTCATATAATATTCCACTCGCGGAGGAATTTCTGGGTATACTGTTCGATCAACAATCCCATCTTCCATTAACTCTTTTAATTGGTTTGACAAAACTTTATGAGAAATGCTCGGAAATAATCGTTGTAATTCACTAAAACGATGAGGCCCTTCCACACCAAGATGCCATAATATTACAACTTTCCACTTTCCACTAATAATAGAAAGCGTCAATTCCTTTTCACAATTAAAATTGCCATTTTGTATTTTTTCTTGAATATCTTTTCGAATATTTTCGGACATTAACAAACTCCTAACTCTATATGAACTAAAAAGCTCTCTCACTATTGTAAATGAGAGCTACTCAGATGTCTAAAAAGTAATTATACGTAAAAAAGAAGTCGCATAAACGACTTCTTTTTTCATTCCAACTATTAGTTGTCATCCATTTTCAGTACAGCCATGAATGCTTCTTGCGGTACTTCTACAGAACCAACAGACTTCATACGTTTTTTACCTTCTTTTTGCTTATCAAGAAGTTTACGCTTACGAGAAATGTCACCACCGTAACATTTCGCAAGTACGTTTTTACGCATCGCCTTAATTGTAGAACGCGCTACAACTTTGTTTCCGATCGTCGCTTGAATTGGCACTTCGAACTGCTGTCTTGGAATTAATTCTTTTAATTTTTCTACGATTACTTTACCACGGTCATACGCTGAATCACGGTGTACGATAAATGATAGAGCATCGACTTGCTCAGAATTTAAAAGAATATCCATTTTCACAAGTTTAGATGGTTTGTAACCAATTAACTCATAATCAAATGATGCATATCCTTTCGTATTTGATTTCAACTGATCGAAGAAGTCATATACGATTTCTGATAACGGGATTTCATATGTCAATGTAACACGCGTTTCATCTAAATATTGCATATCAATAAACGTTCCGCGTTTACCTTGGCAAATTTCCATTACAGCTCCAACATAGTCATTCGGAACCATAATTGCTGCTTTAACAAATGGCTCTTCAACACGATCAATTGTCTGTGGATCCGGCATATTAGACGGGTTATCGACAATCATGTCTTCACCATTCGTTAAGAATACTTTATAAATAACACTTGGCGCTGTTGTAATTAAATCAATTTTAAATTCACGTTCAATACGCTCTTGAATGATTTCCATATGAAGAAGTCCTAAGAATCCACAACGGAAACCAAATCCTAGCGCTTGAGATGTTTCTGGCTCAAACTCAAGAGCAGAATCGTTTAATTCTAATTTCTCTAGCGCATCACGTAAGTCGTTGTAACGTGCAGAGTCAATCGGGTACAGACCACAGAATACCATTGGATTTAATTTACGGTAACCAGGTAATGGCTCAGCTGCTGGACGTTTCGCATGTGTAATCGTATCACCAACGCGTGTGTCACCAACATTTTTAATCGATGCCGCTAAGAAACCTACATCACCTACTGTTAACTCATCACGTTGCGTAGTTTTCGGTGTAAACACACCTACTTCTGTTACTTCAAATTCTTTTCCAGTTGCCATCATACGTACTTTATCGCCAACTTTTACCGTTCCATTTACAACACGGATATAAGCAATTACACCGCGGTACGGATCATATAAAGAGTCAAAGATCATACATTGTAACGGTTCTTCTGAATCACCTGTTGGTGCTGGCACTTTTTCAACGATTTGTTCTAAAATCTCTTCGATACCAATCCCAGCTTTTGCCGAAGCAAGTACAGCTTCTGATGCATCTAACCCAATTACATCTTCCACCTCTTGGCGTACACGCTCTGGGTCTGCACTTGGTAAATCGATTTTATTAATAACCGGTAAAATTTCTAAATTGTTATCAAGCGCTAAGTATACGTTCGCTAACGTTTGCGCTTCAATACCTTGCGCTGCATCTACTACAAGAATTGCACCTTCACAAGCCGCTAAACTACGAGATACTTCGTACGTAAAGTCGACGTGCCCTGGTGTATCAATTAAGTGAAGAATATATTCTTCGCCGTCTTTTGCTTTATAGTTTAATTGTACTGCGTTTAATTTAATTGTAATACCACGCTCACGCTCTAAATCCATAGAGTCAAGCAACTGAGCTTTCATTTCACGTTGTGTTAACGCGTTTGTTTTCTCTAAAATACGGTCTGCTAACGTTGACTTTCCGTGGTCAATATGAGCAATGATAGAGAAATTACGAATTTTGGACTGTCTTTTTGCTCTTTCTTCTTTGTTCATCTATGTTCTCAACTCCTAATAGTCTCGCCAATATACACTAGCACTGATTATATCAATAGAGCAGCAAAGATTCAATGAAAACTCGTGCTGCTTACGATACAAATCATTCTATTTATATCTTATGCGAACAAACCATAAGAGACAAACCTTTTTCAAATTAAAGAACGGCTGTCTTACAAACCTGTAAAACAACCGTCCTCCGTTTGACTCTTAACTAAAAATCCCTTTTACTTTCCCAACAACTATATCTGTTCCAAACTTTGTTATTTCATAGGCAACGCTTGCTATCGCCATACCCATTCCTTCTACAATATTAAAACTTTTTAAGCTTTCTAATTGTTTTTGTTTTTCAGTAGCGGAAAACGAACTCTCCAAAGTTTCTGATTCAGTGGCCTCACCTTTTGTTCCTGTCATATGAGCGATTTGTTCATACGACATTTGCTGATAACCTTTCATACTTTTCAACCCATGATTTGCAAGTGCCACCCCTGCTATTACCATAAGTAAGCATATAGCCACACTACATATACATAAAAGCGAAAAGCGACTTACATGATTATCGTCACTTCCCATCAATGTGTATATGCTCCTGTATTATCTTGGTCAATTTGATGATGCAGCGCTGCATTTAAACCACTTGCTATTACATTTGCCATATCCTCTATGAAGGCATCCACTTCTTTCGGAGTCACCATTAAATTATGACCAAGAGGAGATAACACTTCATAAATTAATTTTCTCTTCTCTTCATCTCCCAGTGTACCTACAGCACCTAAAAACATATTCCGGCTCTTTTCATCCGGCATATCCTCTTCTGTTAATTTTTTCTTTTCTCCAAATGTAAAACCAGCCGGCAACAAAGATCGGGAAGGTTTATTTCCTTCTTTCATCTCCCGGCCAAAATGTTTCAAAATAAAATCAATTGTATCGCTTGTAATCGAAACGGCATCCACCACAGTCGGAACACCAATTGCGATAACAGGAATACCTAATGTTTCTTTACTGAGTTCCTTACGTTTATTCCCAACACCCGACCCAGGATGAATTCCTGTATCAGAAATTTGTATCGTACTATTTACCCTTTCAATAGAACGAGCAGCTAACGCATCAATTGCAATGACAAAGTCTGGTTTTGTCTTCTCAATGATTCCATAAATAACATCGCTCGTTTCAATCCCTGTAATCCCCATTACCCCCGGCCGAATTGCACTAACAGGCCTAAACCCTTCTTCTACACTTTCAGGCTGCAATTGAAACAAATGTCTCGTTACCAATACATTTTCTACAACTATCGGTCCAAGCGCATCCGGCGTTACATTCCAATTTCCAAGACCAACAATTAAACAACTCGCTTCTTTCGTAACGCCAACCTCTTCTAAGAAATAAGAAAATTCTTTTGCAAAAATACGCTCTACTTTTTGTTGCAGCTCCGTATCTTGTTGACGTATACCTTGTACTTCAAGCGTTAAATAATTTCCAGGTTTTTTACCCATCGAGTCAGAGGCAGCTTCATCAATTGTAACTTTTGTAACGGTAATACCTTCTTCTTCCCTCTCTTTTACAATAACGCCTTCTATCCCTTTTTGCTCTTCTTGACGCTCTTGCAGCATTTGATGCGCCTCTACAGCAAGGTCCGTTCTAACACTATATTTACTTAAATCCAATGGTTCTTTCATCGTATCTCCTCCGTCATTCATAGTAAATATCGTTAGATTTCCCAAAGTTATATAAGGTCATTCTTTCCTTTACGTGAAATTTCATAGATATACTATTGCAATTCTCTTCACCGTTTGATAGAATATCACTTGTTCTATGTTAAGAATCGAGTCATTCGATTGCACCAGGGAGGTGAAAAGTATGGCAAACATCAAATCTGCTATCAAACGCGCTAAACTTAGCGAAGAGCGTCGTGCACATAACGCTTCTATCAAGTCTGACATGCGTTCTGCTGTTAAAACTGTAGAAGCTTTAGTTACTAATAACGATCTTGAAAATGCTAAAGAAGCTTTCAAAACTGCTTCTAAAAAACTTGACAAAGCAGCTCGTAAAGGTCTTATCCACCAAAACGCTGCAGCTCGTCAAAAATCTCGCTTAGCGAAACAAGTAAACGCGTAAGGCGTTTAAAAAACGATCCATTCGGATCGTTTTTTTATATACAAAAAGTTCACGCTCTTAGCACGTGAACTTTTTTTGTTTCATCACATATGATTTAACCGCATTAAGAAAAACTCGAGCACAAGTTTCTTATCCATTTTTCCCGTTTTCATACTATAATCAGCTTCCGCTAATTCCATTATCACTTTTTTTAATTCTTCAAAAGAGAAAAACTTCGTTTGATTCATCGCTAATTTTACACGATATGGATGCACACCAATATGAGACGCGATTTGATTTTGACCGTAACCACGCTGCTGTAACTCTTTCACTTGATGCAGTAAACGGAATTGACTTACTAATAACGCAAGCAATTTAATAGGTTCCTCCTGCTGCGTAAATAATCCATCCAAAATTTGCATCGCACCCGCGATATCTTTTTTTACCACTTTTTCTGTCAAAGCAAACACATTTTGTTCAACTGATTTTGGCACAAGCTCTGCAACGAGTTTCGGTGTAATATCTCCGCCCATACCGACATATAACGTTAACTTGTCCATTTCCTTCGCCAACATCGTTACATTACTTCCCACAAGCTCTAACAACAAACTAACAGCCGCATGATCAATATGCACATGCACTTCATCTGCCCGAGCAACAATCCACTTCTGAACATCCTGCACTTGCATTGCATTCGCTTCTACTACATCCGCTGTTTTCTTTAATAGTTTTGTAATTTTTTTTCGTTCATCCAGCTTTTCGTAAGGCGCAACAAAAACAAGAATAGAAAAGGGAGAAGGTTCCCCAATATATTCTTCTAAAATTTTTATATTTTGTTCTAACTTTTCTTTTTGTGAAGTTAAAAAGAGTGGTGATTTTATTAATAACACTTTACGTTCTCCGAAAAAAGGAAGTGTACGTGCATCCTCAACCACATCTTCTAAATATGCTTCTTCTAAATCATATGTCACAACATTAAACTCGCGATCTTCCTCTTCAAGCGCTTCTGCTGTAATAAGCTTTATCGTTTCATTTATAAAAAACGCTTCTGTTCCATATAGTAAATATAACGGAGCAAACTGCTTCTTTTTAATCTTTTTATGTATATCACTCATACTTTTTCCTACTCCCTAACTTGGCAATATATATTTATACTAATGCCCTAGCTTTTGTTTTACAAGTACAAAGGAACAGGCAATATAACCCGTCCCTTTATTTATATTAAACGCCACGCAATAAGCCCCGGGTTTCTTATTGGTGTGCGGTAATCACCTTCCCTTTATTATTCGCAATAAAAATTCGAGTATAAGTGCCAACTGTTAACATGCTTGGAAACAAAAACTCACGTTACTTCATGATCTAAAAGTAGTAAAAACGCTCTATTTCTCTTCATATGGAAATTGTAGATTTTTTTCTGACAATATTTTATACTAAAGTGGAATGTTGGGGAGGGATTCTAAATGAATGATTTTGAACAAAACGTTCAAAGTAAACGCAATGACGCTATTGATTCAGGGGTAGGATTTATCGTCTCATTTGGTTTTTTCGCAACACTTTTCATCATTGCAACTGTTATTAAATTTATCGGTTCTTAAAGACTGCTGCTTACTGGCAGTCTTTTTTATCTATTATGTGTTTCATCATATGTGATTTTGCTACGAAAGGTTCCGTTTTCCCCTTTAAAAACATAGGAGATAGCCCCTTGCTTATCCGTACGCCATATTTCAATCCCCCTCTTCTCAAAACGCTCTATAACGTCCTTATGAGGGTGCCCATACCTATTACGCTCACCGACAGAAATAACCGCTATATTAGGCTGTACGACGCTCAGAAAAGGTGTTGTAGATGACGTATTACTTCCATGATGAGCAACCTTTAAAACATCCGCTCGCAAATCTGGATACGTAGCTACTAAAAACTTCTCGCCTTCTTCTTCTAAATCACCTGTAAACAACCACGTTAGTCCTCCTAATTTTGCCAACATTACAATTGAAGCATTATTTTCACTGCTCTCCTTCCCTGTTGGCGCTAATACGAAAAATTCCGCTCCATTTATGCTCCAACTTTCTCCTTCTCTCACTTCTCTTATTTTCACTTCCTTTTCTAAAGCCTGTTTCTTTACTATTTTTTCTAATTCCGCATCTTGTTCCTTTCGGCCAAATACAACTTCTTTTACGGTTATATTTGATAATAACTGTTGCGCAGCACCTATATGATCCGCATCTCCATGCGTTATAATTAATTTATCGATCTTTTTAATACCTTCCTTTTGTAAATAAGGAATCAAAATATCATTTCCGACAGAAAATTCATGCTTTTTCCGTTGCCATTCTTCCTTATTTGGAAGAATTGTTCCACCAGTATCAATAAGGTAAATCTCTTGATCATACGGAAGGCGAATTAATATTGCATCTCCCTGTCCAACATCGAGAAAGGTAACACTCCCACTTTCTCGAAAATACGGATATACATAATGGCATGTACTAATAAAAAGAAATACGCCTGCAGATATAAACAGAATTCCCTTCGCCATTCGCCTTTCCCAAACCATCAATATACTAATAATACTCACGCAATATAAGGCCACAAGAAGTATAGACGTTTGTCCGAAATTAAGACGGGTAAATGGTAAGTTTTCACAATAACTTAAAAAATCATTAGAAAGATTCAAACCTATTGATAGTACATTCGCAAGCCTTTTTGCAAGAAACGGGATGACCGGTATACATATCAAAATAACAATACTGCACGGCAATACAACGAGAGATAAAAACGGAACGTATAGGATATTTAAGAAAATACTATATGGAGAAAAATAACCGAAGTGATATAACAAAATCGGAGTACTAACGAGCTGTGAAATGAAAGAAATATAAATAGAATTTCGAATTACTCCATTACCACTCTCTAGTAAAAGCGGGGTAGATAAAAGTAAAGCAAAACTACCGACAAAAGAAAACTGAAAGCCAATATTAAACACGAGATATGGATCAAATATAAGCATACATATAGCTGTTATACTTAAAGCATCTAAGCTAGATAAACGAATAGAACACATAAAAGCAATTAACATAAAAACTCCTGTTATAGAAGCTCTTATAACAGATGGTGACGCTCCTGCTAAAATCATATATAGAGGAATACAGAAGATAAGACATACCGTTGTTACCTCCCTTGTCACACCACTTCTTAGCAAAATAAAATACACGATTACCATTAACAATACGATATGCGATCCTGAAATCGCCAACAAATGCACGAGACCGAATTGTTGATATTGCTCTTCAACTTCAAATGTCATTTGTTGTCTATCACCAAATACTAATGCATTCATAAAAGCGCCTGATTGCTCTGGAAACATTTCTGTAACTTCTGAGATTGCTTGTTGCCTCAAGAGAAGAATCCATTGCACGAGTGACAACGATGTTTTATGGCATTCAGAAATATATGTAGCGTCCAATATGAAATGAATATTTTGCTTATATAAATAATCACGATAATTAAACCCATGGAAATTCCGAGCTATTTGCGGTTCTTTCCTCTCACCCTCGAATACACATGATACTCCTGCATGTAATTGTCGCATCTGTTTCTTTTCCAAGGCTGATTTCATTTTGTAACTTAACTGCACTATATTTTTATTCTGATCTTCAACTTGAAATGAGAGGCGATCTCCGTTAATAAGAGGTGTATTATGTATCACCCCTCTTGTAGCTTCGTAGGAATCTCCCAGAGGCTTGTTTTGCCCTTGAACATACGTGGTGTACATAGCGCCACTTAAACACGCTATCATACAATAAAAGAAGGTTTTACGCGGAGTACGATACAAACAAAAGAAAACATTTAGAACGAGACAACAAGTCAGCCATATAACTGAAGAGGAGAAGGCAATTGCAATCCCTATTATAAATGAGATTGCAACATAGCCCCATTGTCCTTGCAACTCATACTCACTCCTTATAGCATCATTTTTGCTTTCGTGAATACATGCTGTAATTCTTCCATTGATAAGTTCTCTTTTTCTAAAGATGCAAATAGTTCTTTTAACTCCATATGACGCTTTTGATCCTCTAATGCTGCAATATCATATTCTAGTGGAACGTGTTTCACCGTTACATTCGCTTTTTCAAATAACTCTACAGCATACGGATGATTTTTATAATCCTGTGCATAATAAACTGCTGTAATACCACTTTGAATAATCGCCTTACAACATTGTAAACAAGGAAAATGCGTAACATAAATTTCCGCTTCCTCCGTTTTCACGCCAAATTTTGCACACTGTAATAAAGCATTCATTTCTGCATGAATTGTACGAACACAATGATTATCAATAACGTAGCATCCATCATCTATACAATGTACGCCACCTTTAATTGAACCATTATATCCACCAGCAATAATTCGTTTATCACGAACGATTGTCGCTCCTACTGCAAGCCTTGTACATGTACTACGTAAAGATAACAAATGGCTTTGCGTCATAAAATATTGATCCCATGAAATTCGTTCCATATTCTTCACCTACTTTTTTGTCTACTTGTAGTGTAGCGAATGAAGAAAAACTTCGTCAATCTTTTACGGAATAATAATTTGATCTTTTATTTTCTCCAAAGACTTCACACCAATCCCATCAATCTCTAACAAATCTTCTATTTTTTGAAACGGACCATGTTCCTCTCGATATTTCAAAATACTTTCTGCTTTCCGAGAACCAATACCTGTAATTTTTTCAAGTTGTTCTTTAGAAGCTGCATTTATTTGAACTTTTCCCTCTCCCTTTGAAACAGCAGCTACTTCTTGCACTTGTTCGTTTTTATTCGGTACGTAAAGAATCATTTGGTCTTGTACCATTTGTGCTAAATTTACCTTCATCCTATCTGCCTCAGGCAAAAAACCACCTGCTTTTTCAATAGCATCCTTGACCCGGTCCCCTTCTTTCATTTCATACACCCCCTCTTTAACAACAGCCCCTTTCATATCAATTACAATTATTTTTTTCTGCTGCTTTGTATCCGATATTTTCGGTTTACTTTTCTTCTCTATATCTTTCGCTTGAACATCCGTTGCAATAACTGATCGCTCTGTATGCTCGTTCGTTTTCCAGAAAATAAGAAAAAGCACAGTTCCAATAATAGCTGCTAATCCTAACCATTTCTTTGGAAAATCCCACATCATTTTTCACCTCTAATCATAAATTTATAACATCATTCATATTGTTTAGGAGAAAGCTGTTACGAAGGAGGGATGAAACATTGAACATAGGAATTATAGGGACAGGAAACATGGGGAATATACTAATCGATGCATTTTTAGAAACCCGTGCTGTCAAACCTTCGTGCCTTACGATCATTAATCGAACGCCCGCCAAAGCATATCATATAAAGGAAAAATACCCTTCTGTTCATATAGCCAAAACTATTGATGAGGCAATCGAACGATCACATCTTATTTTTATTTGTGTAAAGCCGATAGATATATACCCAATCTTACAAAAATACGCTGAACATTTTTCTGATGAAAAGTGCTTAGTTTCTATCACAAGTCCAATATCCCCATCACAATTAGAGACACTTGTACCTTGCCATGTTGCTCGTATTATTCCGAGCATTACAAACCGCGCCCTATCCGGCGCATCACTATTTACATTTGGAAGTAACTGCTCTGAAGAATGGCAACAAAAACTATTTCGCTTATTCAAAAACATTTCTACTCCCCTTGTAATAGAAGAAGATATAACGCGCGTTTCATCTGATATAGCAAGCTGCGGCCCCGCATTCTTTAGTTATTTATTACAATGTTTCATTAATGCTGCTGTAGATAAAACAAATATTACACATGAAGAAGCCACTACTTTAGTAAGTGAAATGGTCGTTGGAATGGGGAAACTACTCGAAAAAGGGATTTTCACATTGCCTACTTTACAAGAAAAAGTATGTGTGAAAGGCGGCGTTACAGGAGAAGGTATTCGGGTTTTAGAAGAACATGTTGGGGATATGTTTCATAAATTAATCGAGCGGACACACGAGAAATTTGATGAAGATTTAAAATGCGTTGATCAGCAATTCAATAAACACACATAATAAATACGTCATCGTCATTCCAAATCCTTTTTATAAATACTTAATTTTTCACATTACATTTTTACTTAAACTAGCACTTTCAAAATTCACGTATATCATCTTCTTATTATCCTACAACTAAAATTACAGCTTCTTTACAAAACAAAAGCAACCTTCTTGGTTGCTTTTGTTTTATCCGTTTTTCTTCGCCATGAAGAAAATACGCTCTGTTTGTTCTGTAACTTCAAGTCGCTCAAAGTCACCAGTTACACGAAGCACTGTAAAACCAGCTTCTTCAAGCCATTTCGTTAACTCTTCAACCGGATATGCACGTTGTACGTGACATTCGTCAAAACGATGGTACACATCTTCTTCTGGGTCTTGAACAAAGAATGTTAAATCATGTTCTACACTGTTTGAATCTTCACCAGGGAAGCAATTCCAAATAAGAGATATTTCTTCTCCATTCACTGTGTATGTTTCATTTTGAAATACATGATGTATTTTATATAAAGAATGTACATCAAATAAAAACAAACCATCTTGACGTAAATGATGAAACACTCTTCGGAATGTTTCTTGCACTCCATCTTCTTGCAATACATAGTTTAATGAATCACAAAAGATCGTTACACAGTCAAACTCACCTGGAACATCAAGCTCTCGCATGTCTTGTTGGTAAAAAGGAATAAAATATCCTGCCTCGCCTAGTTTTTGCTGTGCGACTGCTAACATTTCTTCCGAAAGATCGACACCGATTACATCGTAACCCTTTTGTACAAGCGGAAGCGTTACATTACCAGTACCGCATGCTACATCAAGAATCTTCGCTTCTTTCACATCCGCTTGCTGTAAGCTTTCCTCTGTGAATTCCACCCATTTATCATAGGGGACATCATTCATTAGTTCATCGTACAGCAACGCAAATTGCTCGTAGTTCATTGGCCTAACTCTTCTGTAATATCTTCACGTGGCACATCGCCCCATAGACGCTCTAAATTATAGTGATTACGCTCATCTTTATGGAATACATGAGCAACTACATCTCCAAGGTCAACTAATACCCAGCGAGCTTCGTCAAAACCTTCCATACGTTGTACGTCGATTTGGAACTCGTGTGCTTTCGCTTTAATTTCACGCGCAATTGCTTGCACTTGCTTATCTGAGTTACCGTGACAAATAATGAAATAATCTGCAATTGGTGAAATACCTTGCATATTTAGGACAACCATATCTTCCGCTCTCTTATCATCAGCTGCTTTTGCTGCTAATACTAATAAATCTTTATCTTTCATTTACTCATTTCCTCCTTGATAACTGCATTGTATGTTTGGAATGTTAATGGATAAATCGTTTGATCTTTTTCCATTAAAAATTGAATTGTTCTCTTTAGCGCAAATAATAAAGCTTGATCTATATCCGTATATGCGAGTTTACGAGCTTCCTCCACCCCTGGAAACTTTCGCCCAGGCTCAATGTAATCAGCTACATAAATTACTTTATCTAACATCGTCATTTTCTCATGACCACTTGTATGATATGTAATAGCTTGCAGGATTTCAGGATCTGTAATACCTACTTCTTTTTCTACTAAGTATGCCCCAACAGGTGCATGCCATAACTCTTTGTTATAACAAAGTAAATCTTTCGGCAAATCTTCACTTTTAATGATCTCTTCCATATCTGAAATCGCTCTACACTTCGCATAATCATGAAATATAGCTGCAACTTCAGCTTTTTTTTCATCCACACCGTATAACTTAGCAAGTTCAATTGCTGTTTCCATTACACCAATTGTGTGTATATAACGTTTTTCATGCATTTGTTGTTTGACAATATGAAGTGCTTTCTCACGATTCATACAACCCATTCCTCTCGATATATACCTGTACTTTTTCAGGAAGTAAATATTTACATGTTTTCTTCTCTTTATATCTCTCACGTAATAAAGATGAAGAAACAGCAAACTCCGGAATTTCCACAGTGGTGATAGGATAAGGTGTATGCAATGTATACCCAGGTCTTGCAACCCCAACAAACGTTACAAGATTAAGTAACATTTCAATGTTATACCACTTCGGCAAATACTCAACCATATCTCCACCAATAATAAAATGAAACTGCACATCCGGATGCTTCTTCGTCAATTGTAGCATAGTGTCATACGTATAAGATGGGCCCTTCCTGCTTAGCTCTTCTAAACAAATAGAAAAATGTTCCTCTTCCTCAGTCGCAAGCTCTAACATTTGCAAACGACTTTCTACACTTGTAATATTCCGCCCTTGTTTATGCGGCGGAATTTGGTTCGGTAAGAACCATACTTCTTCTAAATTCAAAGCATGATATACTTCATTTGCAATGAGCAAATGTCCATAATGTGGCGGATCAAATGTACCGCCAATGATGCCAATTTTCCTCAAAAGAAACGCCCCTTCCTTTTACGTACAGCAACTCTCTTCATTCCTAACAGAAGAGAGTTGCTATTAATAAAAGTTCAATTGGTTTCGCTCTCTACATCATTACGCATCAACGATAAAAATAGCGCATGCTAATCTTTTTATCGAGGAAGCTTAATTTGTTTATTTTCTCTTGACTCTTTGTATAAAACGATTGTGCTTCCAATTACTTGAACGATTTCAGCACGTGCACCTTTTGCAAGTTCTTCTGCAACTTCACGGCGATCGAATTCACAGTTTTGTAGCACACTTACTTTAAATAGCTCACGAGCTTCTAAAGTATCTGCGATTTGTTTAATCATATTTTCATTTACTCCGCCTTTTCCTACTTGAAAAATTGGTGTTAAATGATGTGCCTGTGCACGTAAAAATCTTTTTTGTTTTCCTGTTAACATATATGTTAGCCTCCAAGCTTTCTTATAACTAATTGTTTCATTCGTTCGATATTTGGCGTACGCCCTGTCCACATTTCAAATGCAAGCGCTCCTTGATAAACAAACATATCAATACCATTTTGAATCATTGCACCTTGCTCTTTCGCCTCACATAAAATTTTCGTTTCAAATGGATTATAAATTATATCTGATACAATCGTTCCCTTATTCAACGAAGAAATTTGTAACGGCGTATGTTCGACGCGTGGATGCATACCTATTGTTGTCGTCTGAATGATAATATCATAATTCCCTTGTTCTTCTGTTGCTTTCTCTAGCGATAAAGCAACAGAATGAACAGTAGCCTTACATGCAGTAATAAGTTCCTTCGCCTTATCTACCGTACGATTCGCTACATCAATCTCTTTCACACCTACATCAGCAAGTGAAAAATAAATAGCTCGACTAGCACCGCCTGCGCCAAGTAATAAAATACGTTTCTCTTGAAGTGGTTCACTACTAATGGATTGCAGTGCTCGGACAAAACCAATTCCATCTGTATTGTAGCCAATCAATTTCCCATCCTTATGAACCACCGTATTTACTGCACCAATTTGTTTTGCTAGCGGGTCAATCTCATCCAAATAATCCATAATCGCAACTTTGTGCGGAGTTGTTACATTAAATCCTGAAATACCTAACGCTTTTAAACCTCTTACTGCTTCCCCTAGCACTTCCTCTTTAACAAGAAAGGCATGATAATGGGCATCCATATTCAAGTGTTCAAATGCATCGTTATGCATAACGGGTGATAATGAATGTCCAATTGGATTTCCGATTACACCATATAATTGTTTCATAAATCCCTCTCCATATTAAATTAAAGATTTACGCAATGAAACACTTACTCCTTTTGGTACGTGTGCAACAATTTTTGCTCCCGGTTCGTTCACAGTAACCCATCCTAATCCAGAGAATACAACATCCGTTTTTGGTTCACGAATATTAAACTCGTATTTCACTAGCTCTGGCATATTTTCTAATTCTTCTGGTGTTGGCGGGCTTAGTAAATCCCCTGCATGATTTTTATACAATTCATCTGCTTTCTCAAGCTTCGTACGATGGATTGTTAAACGATTTGAGAAGTGACAAGTAAATGCGCGACGACCGCCACTTACGTAATCAAAACGTGCCAGTCCGCTAAAGAACAATGTTTGTTCTTCATTTAATTGGAATACCATTGGCTTAATTTCTTTCGTTGGTGTAATAAGCTTTAAGCTTTGTTTTCCAACATAATGAGCCATTTGATGGTGGTTAATAATACCTGGCGTATCATATAAAGAAGATTCTTCGTCTAACGGGATATCAATTAAATCAAGCGTTGTTCCTGGGAAATGAGATGTTGTAATTACATTTTCAGTCTCATCACTAAATTCTTTAATCATACGATTAATAAATGTTGATTTCCCTACATTTGTACATCCAACAACGTAAACATCTTTTCCGCCGCGGTAATACTCAATCGCATCTGCTAGCTCAGCAATCCCTTGTCCCTTTGCTGCACTAATTAAAAAGACATCTTCTGGCTTTAATCCTAGCTGCTTTGCACTATAGCGCATCCAATGCTTTACTTTATCATGTTTTACTGACTTAGGAATTAAATCAGCTTTATTCCCAACAAGTAATACTTTATTATTTCCCACGAAACGATGTAAGCCAGGTAACCAGCTACCATTAAAATCAAAAATATCTACAATCTTAACTACTAACGCATCTGATTTTCCAATACCGTTTAGAATACGTAGGAAATCATCATCTGTTAATGATACATCTTGAATTTCGTTATAATGTTTCAATCGAAAACAACGTTGACAAATGACTTGTTCTTTTTCTAAAGATGAGGCAGGAGCATATCCCACTTCATTTTTATCTTCTGTTTGAATTTCTACACCGCAACCAATACATTTAATTGTTTCAGTCAAACTTTATTCCTCCCAATTAATTAAACCTTTTTTCTTCATGTTTCTCATGATTCTTCGTTCAATTTTTCGATTAAAGCGCGTTACTAATCCGTCCGTTTGTGCTACTGGTACAACTAAAATTGTATGAAGTCCAACTCGGTTTCCACCTAGCACATCCGTTAGTAATTGATCTCCAATTACTACAACTTCATCTGGCTGCAACTGCATGTCTTGTATCGCACGCTTAAACGCACGGACAAATGGCTTACGTGCACTATGAATAAATGGAATGCCTAATGGATCAGCAAAGTCTTTCACTCGTTGCTCATTATTATTTGAAACGACCGTTACTTGAATGCCTTGCTCTTTCATTTTCAAAAACCATTCTTCAAGTTGTGGCGTTGCATTTGGACGATCCCATTCAATTAAAGTGTTATCTAAATCAGTAATAACACCTTTAATTCCACGTTTTTTCAAATCTTCTGGTTGAACATGATATACATTTTTCACATATTCATTTGGTAAAAATAGTTTCAATTTCTTTCACCTCTTTGAGGAGTTTTCATAAAAATTTTTCGACAACATATTTCGATATATGGCCTGTGGATAAAATTGTACACATTTTCCACATTAATTTTTCGGTTAATTTGGAATTTACTAACAATCTATACACATTTTATCCACCTAGGTATGTGGATAACCACTCGTTTGTGACTGTCATATTTTTTTGGTACATTAAATGCAACAACGAATCAATCCTTATATTATTAGGAGGTGACTCACCTTGAAAACAAAACATATGGAACAGTTATCCACTGAGTTACTCACTGAGTCTTATTATAAAGCAAAAGAACTAAAATTAAATCCCGACTTCATTTTACTTATAAAACAAGAAATTATTAGACGCTCATTAGAGGACAAGCTCGTCAAATCGTCTTGATTACATATAAAGTGAAATTTTAAGTAACTAACTTGTAAAAAGAGCCATCCTGCGATGGCTCTCGAATAAACAAGTACTCCCATCTAGGGAATTTCATCATTACGCATCTTTGTCCATAAATCTTGCTTACAGTTATAAAATCTTTTTTACTTATGAGCCAATCGAGTAGCAATTTTTTCACCAAGGCGAAGCTCTTGTCCACTCTTCAAATCTGACACTACTTCTATCATATCTTTTTCAAACAATAACACAACTGTTGAACCGAATGTAAAGTATGCCATTTCTTCACCTTTTTGAACAGTGTCTCTTTCATGCAGCAGCTCAATACTATTTACAAACATAGCTCCTACTTTTACAAGCGCCATATGTTCACCGTCACTATTCACTTCTGTAACAGAACGATAATTTTTTGACAATGGTTCTTTCCCGTATTCCATACCAGTTGCATTTACCGGATATGATTTTCTACCGAGTACAAATCTTTCAGTCACAGAACCAGAAAGCGGACTATGAATACGATGATAATGACTTGGGCTTAAATAAATAACCATGTATGTACCACCTGCATATCGCTGTGCACGTTCTTCATTACCTAGCATATCCACAATCGAATAACGTTTGCCTTTAATATCAAATGTTTTTGTGTCCTCAATAGGACCGTGATCAGCAAAAACACCATCAACAGGACTAACGATACTCGATGCATCTGTATCAATACTACGCTTTCCTTCTTTTAGCTTACGCGTAAATAATTCATGCAATGTTCTATATTCCTTCAAACCCTTTTCCATCTCATCTTGATTAATTTGAAACACTTTCGCATACGATGGAATAATGATAGAGCTTAAACGAGATTGTGCAAATTTACGTAATATATAAGAAGTAAAACGACCATTTGTAAGTTCGATCATAAGTCGATATAATGTACGTCGCAAATTGCGGAACCTCCTAATTAGTCTATAACTTTAGCTTTCCCTTCTTTTCCTCCTATATCATATGTAAAATTGGTTCTTATTCCCACATATCATATAGAACTGTTTCAGTATAGATGCAGAAAGCTAAGTATGGTATTATTCTTAAATTGTTTAGCACCTTCTAATATTACAGATAGAATCCGTCATTTTCAACAGTGAACATGGATTTCTTCTGAACACAACTCTTTTTCTTTCCTTATTTACAAAAAGAAAAGCAGCCCATTTTAAAATACGGCTGCTTGCAATGTACATTATTCTTTTGCTTTTTTCTCTTTCTCTGCTCTTACAAATTCATGGAACATTTTCATTAAAGCGCGCTTTTCAATTCTTGATACGTAGCTTCTGGAAATACCAAGCGCCTTTGCAATCTCTCGTTGTGTTTTCTCCTTATCAAGCCCCAGTCCAAAACGCTTCACGATAACTTCTTTCTCTCGTTCGTCTAAAATATCGATATACTCTTTAATCTTTTCTAACTCCATACTCAGCTGGATCATATCAATTACATCTTCAGACTCTGATTTTAATATATCAATAAGCGATATTTCATTCCCCTCTTTATCTTGCCCGATTGGGTCATGAAGTGAAACGTCCTTTTTCGTTTTCTTTAGTACACGTAAATGCATCAAAATTTCATTTTCAATACAGCGTGCTGCATATGTCGCAAGTTTTGTGCCTTTTCCTGCTGAATAGCTCTCGATTGCTTTAATGAGCCCGATTGTACCAATTGAAATTAAATCTTCTGCATCTTCCCCTGTGTTTTCAAATTTTTTAACGATATGAGCTACAAGCCGTAAATTATGTTCAATTAACAGATTCCTCGCTTGAGCATCACCTTGCTCCATTAACTCTAAGTACTTTCTCTCATCGTCTGATGATAACGGCTGCGGAAACGCATTGTTCTTCACATAAGAAACAAAAACAAACACTTCTCGAACCATATATCCAATTGCGGCGAATAGACTCAAACCTTTCACCTCCGCCAAAATAGTGGTCTTTACTAAGTGTATGTGGGCGTGGGGTTGTTTGTGTCTGTACGATATCATTCCCATATGTTTTTAAGCATAATAATTGTCTCATAAAGCTTCACTACGTATACTTAAACAAAAGATTGGAGAGTGGAATATGAAATATTTCATTTCCCTCTTGTACACGAGTAGCTTGTAAGAGATGAACTCCTTGTACGCTCTTGCAAGCTACTTGTACTACAAGGAGGGATTACAAACATGAAATTTGAAAGAACACGTGCTTATACAAGACACCAACGTCAACGTACAATGCGTCGAAAAATGAATATTGCAAAACACGCATGGGGATATACTCCTGAAATTTCCGGTATTTTTGCAAAAGGAAAAGTTCACTGTTCTTGTGGAATGTGTACAATAAAGTGGAGAACAGAAGGACCGCCTGCTAGTGTACAGAAGTGGTTATATAAAATTGATACATACGAAGAATAATCGTTCTTTCTAAAAAAAGGTCTTCTCTCGAAGACCTTTTTCCCTATTTAAAAGTTTATTTACTCCAAAATTTCTCCCCAGTATGCGCATCAATATAACGAATTTCTCGACTACAGTCGAAGGATTCTTTATGATTTTCATCCGTTGTTTGTTTATACAGTAATACGTAATTCGTTTCCTCTACCTCATTTTCTAAAAACCATTCTAAATGAACTCGCATGGCTAGGATCTCGTTCATATACAAGATGGTACCCTTTTACTTCTTCTCCATTTTCATACTCACATGAGGAGTGTGTTAAATCTACAAATACAAGTCTCATATCTTGTCTAGCCTTCAAATTTTCTAAGACGACGTTCTCCTCAACAATATCACTTGGCCATAACGGTTTTTTCTCGATAGCTTTTTGTCCATTATAATGAAAATGCATCACATCACCTAATGGATGTACTAGCACAACACACCCCGTATTCGGCAATGGATAGCCATTCACTTCTTGCATATAATTTACTTCTTTCCAACCGCGCCAATCATCCTTAACAGTTACATATGTATAAAATTCATATCCTTCTTTTGTATATTTTTTAAGAATGTATTTGCAACCTCTCTTGCTTTATTCTCTTCTATCGCTTCCTTACCGTTCGAAAAATCTTTTTCATCCTCTATCCTAAAGTCAATTAAATTACCAGTATGTCTATTCAACGTAATCTGTATTGTTCTCTCCCCATCCTCTTTATGTTCCCACCATAATAGATGATATGGGTCATCCACACCTTCTTGATCATCTACAACAAGCCTATAATCATCTGGAATGTCAATAATATGAGCCACTTGCTCTTTTCTTTCTTTATCTTTTTGATTCATCATACCGCTCCCTTTATTACAATTTAAGGTAATTATAACAAACAAAAGAAATATAAAGTGAAACTTTAATCAGCCCTCACCAATCGGGCTTTTACGGGCAGTAAGACCCCCGCCTACCTTCTTTGCTTTCGCTGAATTTTGAGGTAAGAGTCTTACTGCCCGGCAAATAGCGGGATAAACGAAAAAAGACTAGAGATATCTCTAGTCTTCTACTTCGTTTCACGATGTAACGTTACTCGCTTTAATCGTGGACAATATTTTTTTAGTTCGATGCGCTCTGGATTGTTTCGTTTATTTTTTTTAGAAATATAATTACGATCACCGCACTCTGTACAAGCTAATGTAATATTTACACGCATATGTAATTCTCCTTTCTTTTAAAGATCGCAAACTAAAACGTAATGATTACGATTTAAATAATATATAACTTCATTCTATTTGTCAATTGCAAAAAAAGACAAAAATCTGAAACAATTAGTTCATACGAAATTCACACGAATCTATTACTATAGAAATTGTACATAGTGAACTTATTAACAATCACGTTTATTTATATAGAATTTCACTTGAAAGGAGTTGAAAGTATGAAAACTAAATATCGTTTTATGATCTCATCATTTGCTGCTTGCGCCTACATGATTTGGTGTTTAGTATAATAACAACCTCACTTGTAAATAGGAAAAGGTGTGTATATAAATGGAATATAATCAATCAACAGTTAACTACTGGAAAGCTTTTGTACTACCATATACATTTGCTTTAGAAGAGTTAAAAACTAAATTTGAAATTATGAACCGGGAAGCCCAATTTTTAGAGGATTACAACCCGTTTGAACATATAAAAACAAGATTAAAACAACCTGAAAGTATTATTAAAAAGCTTGAACGTAAAAATTTATTACCGACAGTTGAAAATGCGCAAACGCATTTACAAGACATCATCGGCATTCGTATTACATGTTGCTTCGTAGAAGATATCTATCATTTAAAAGAAGTCATTCAAAAGCGTGAAGATATGGAAATCATAGAGATAAAAGATTATATCGCTAATCCAAAACAAAATGGATATAAAAGTTTACACATGATTATTAAATATCCTTTATCACTGAATTCTGGTACAAAAGAAGTCTTTGCAGAAATTCAGTTACGTACGCTCGCAATGGACTTTTGGGCAAGTTTAGAACATAAACTTTATTATAAATATGAAGGGAAAATACCTGAGTATTTAAAAGATGAACTACATGATGCCGCAATGAAAGCTGAAGATCTTGATAATAAAATGGCAACCATTCGCCAAGATATTGATGATATCGAGGCATGCTCAGATCAAATTATGTTACCACTATAAAAAAAGGTTCTCGCCAATGAGAACCTTTTTTGCGCTATTTACGGAAAGTTTCACTTTATTTCTTCTCTATCGTGCGAACCTCTTCAATTTTCCAGCCATCCTCTTCTTTTCCAAGTGCATACTGTACTTTCTTCTGAATAGTGACCTCTCCTTCTATTTCCTTTTCTTTTGTTTCAACAACAACATATCCTGCTTTACTAGCTTTTATGTCTATATGTTCCAATTCAATTTTTTTATTTCCCTTTTGAAAAGCTGCTTCTTTTTGCGTTTTTAAGTCTTCAGCACTAGGCATGTTCTTTGAAAATAACTCCATATGTTCAGTAAGATTTTTTTCATTTGTCGTCCGTACAAATTTCTCTATCACACCTTGAATCGTTTTCTCTTCTCCTTTCGTTATTTGTACCTTTTCTTCATCTTTTGTAGTAGTAGCTTTTTGTTCTATCTGATTCTCTTTGGATTGACATCCAACTAGCAATAATACACCTATTAGAAAGGATACTATCCCTCTGAAAAAAGCTCTCATCTTCCCATCTCCTAAAAAGAAAAGTGAGGCATTTCGCCTCACTTTCGTTTATAATTAGCGTCTTCCTTTATTCGGGTCGCCACCGCCAACAATATCAAAGACACGCTTAGCGATATTTGTATTCTCTTGAACGCCAGAGAACAAGTATTTACCAGGGCCAAATGCATATACGTTTACATCTTCACCTGTATGTCCACCTGTTGTCCATCCAGTAAACGAACGCTTATTGAAAATATCTTCAATCGCATTATCAATCTTCGTTACATCTTTTGAAGGAGCTATATCATTTACCGCTTTAATTTCTTCCGGTGTTAATTGTAAATCAATATACTTTTTCAATGTTTCTTCTACGTTTGCACCTTTTGCAATCTCGTTTGCCATGAAGTCTGGTGTACATTTTGCAGCTTTAATTGGCTCTACTTTAAAGTTATACTCACCATTCACACCTAAAGATAATCCACCTGTAGAGTGGTCTGCCGTTGCAACGACTAACGTATTTTTATCTTTTTTCGCAAACTCGATCGCTGCTTTAAATGCCTTTTCAAAGTCTTCCATTTCACTCATTGCGCCAACGATATCATTATCGTGTCCTGCCCAGTCAATTTGACTTCCTTCAACCATTAAGAAGAAACCTTTTTTATTTTTGTTTAAACGCTCAATTGCTGCATTTGTCATTTCTTCTAATGAAGGTGTTTTATCAGTACGGTCAATCATTTTATCTAAACCGCCTGGCGCAAATAAACCTAGAATTTGATCATTTTTATCATTTAACAATTGATTACGATCTGTTACATAGCTATAACCAGATTTCTTAAACTCTTCTGTAAGATTACGATCTTTTCTAACAAAGTTATTTACACCACCGCCAAGCATAACGTCTACTTTATGCTTCCCTTTAATTTTCTCATCAAAATAATCATTTGCAATTGCGTCCATATTTTTACGACTAATGTCATGCGCACCGAAAGCAGCTGGTGTTGCATGTGTAATTTCAGAAGTAGCAACGAGTCCCGTTGATTTCCCTTGCTCTTTCGCTTGTTCAAGGACAGTTTTCACTTCTGCTTTATCATTATCAACTGCAATTGCCGCATTATATGTCTTAATTCCTGCTGACATAGCTGTTGCTGCTGAGGCAGAGTCTGTGATATTTTCATGTTCATCTTCCGGATATGTCTTTTGTGTTCCTACAAGATGCTTATCAAACTCTGTAGATTCCATCTCGAATGTTTTTGGATTATCTTTCATATAACGATGAGCCGTCATATATGAAGGGCCCATACCATCTCCAATTAACACAATAACATTTTTAATCTTTGCATTGCTTCCGCTCTCATCTGCATTCACTTCACTAGAACGTGTAAAATTCCATGTTGCCACCGAAGTAACTGCTAACGACGCCACAACTGCAAATGGCCATGCTTTTTTCACAAACTTTTTCACTGTATTGTCCCCCTAATTAGGTTATTCATTTCCCACTATCAAATTTAATAGAAGACTATTAAGACAAAATTAGTTATATGTAAATTTTTTGTTAACTTATGTAAATATCAGTTATAATTTGTATAAGTTTGTCTGTTCATATCAATCATCTTCCTCTTTACAATCAAAATATAAACAAGTTGGATTTCATTTAACGTAAATCTCTTACTTTAACATTTTCAATCTACTTTTATAAAAATTAATAGAAATGTGGTGAGCATTTATGAAAACAATACAGCTAGATGAATCTTTTATTTTCGATCTACTCGACCTTTGTAAAGCTGTTGGATGGTTACAAGAGAAAACATTTATGAAAAAACAATTTGAAATGTACTTTTCTCTTGGCACACTTATCGGTTATATGCATGACAATAAGCTGATTGCAACTGGAGGAGTATTTCCTTTTAAAGATAGTTTTTCTACTATTGGCATGTTAATCGTCCATCCTGATTTTCAAGGCCAGGGCATCGGGCGAACATTGCTAAATCATTGCTTAGCACACACTCACCCAAAACAACCAATTGCACTTATTGCAACAAAAGCTGGCGAGCCTCTTTATACATCATGCGGATTTCAAACAGTAACGACGATTCATCGTTTTGAGAAACAAACTACTAAAACACATATTACTCATACGCAACAAGTAAAAGAAAAAGACATTATATCGCTTATTTCTCTCGATCAAAGTACAACTGGTGCCGATCGTTCTTTACTGTATTCATTACTATTACCAAGAACAAGTCACTCTTTTAAAATTGAGAGACATAACTGTATAGAAGCTTTTTCCTTATGCATACAAAAAGGTAATGTATTATGTATCAATCCACTTATCGCCAAACGAGAAGAAGATGCTATTCAATTACTACAAAACATATGTGAATGTTGGAATGGCACAGTAAGGATTGATGTCCCACATTCACAATTTTCATTTCGCAAATTTCTTCAAACAGAAAATTTCCAAGAAACGCTCCTTTCACCTCTTATGATCAAAAATGGTAGCCAACTTCCTGGAAATCGTAATATGCTATTTGCTATGATAGATACAGCGTTATGTTAGAAAGGGGACACCTAATTGAGGCGATTTAGCTATTTTATGGTAGGTTGTCTTACTCTTACACTATTAGTAGGATGTAGTGCAACAGAAAAACCAGTAGAACAAGTAAAACAAGTTAAAAATACACTTACAGCGAAACTAGCTACCGAGGAAAAGATGGTGGAAGTAGATGGTCAAACCATTTACTTTAAGCAGATTGGTAACGAAAAGCCACCTTTACTTATGATCCATGGATTTGGAGGATCATCAGATGGTTTTCAAAAGATTTACTCCGCCTTAGCAAAAGATCATACAATTATTTCGGTAGATGCTTTAGGATTCGGACGCTCATCTAAGCCGATGGATTTTTATTATTCTTTCCCAACCCATGCAAATTTGTATTATAAATTAATGAAAAAACTAGGTTACGATTCGTTTGCAATACTGGGCCACTCAATGGGCGGAGAAATTTCTCTTAATTTAACATATTTATATCCAGAAGCCGTTACCCACCTTATTTTAACTGATGCTACAGGCGGTCCTCATACACTCGTTAATAAACAAGGATCACCAAGACCACAGTTATCAACTGATTTAAATACCGTTTCTGCTATTGCAGATTATGATGAGAGCAAAGTGAAATTTAAACGTAATGATGAAGAGCATTACAATAAAATGAAATTATGGCCTAGACGTCTTCAAATTAATGCAAATGAAATAAAACAACCAACCTTAATTATATGGGGAAGAAATGATAGTAGCGTTTCTTGGAAAGAGGGAGAAACATATCATCAATTTTTAAAAAATAGTACTTTCCATATTATCGAAAAAGGTTATCACGCACCATTTCGTCAGGAACCACAGGAATTTGTAGGGTATGTGAAAGACTTCTTTGACAAAAACCCTATAATAGCTGAAAAATAAGCGGGTATCTCATTTTGAGATACCCGCTTTCATATATTAAGCAGCTTGCTTTTGGCGTTTTTGAGTTTTTGAACCTAATACTTTCGGAATAACGAAACCATCTATTCCAAATTTACCAGCATTCATACCAGAAACTAGAACGAACATTGATAGAATAACCATTTCAGGATTCACACCAATTGACCCACTAAACATATAGGAAAAGTTCATTACAAGACCGAAAAAGACCGCTGTTTTTGTTAAACAGCCTACAATTAAACCAATTCCGACTAAAATTTCTCCCCATGTTACAAGTGTATTAAATAGATCAACGTTTGGAATTGCGAAATCTTGTAAAAATGATGCCCACCAAGATTGAACAGCCGGTTGTGCTCCTTTAGATTTTTCAATTGCACCTTGTAAATAACCAGTTGCATCGAATCCTTTTCCTTGTAGTTTACCGATTCCAGCCATTAACCATGTGTAACCAAGATACACTCGAATTACCGCTAACACAAAAGAAACTGCTTTGTTTTCTCTTAAAAATTGAATAACCATATCTTCCTCCTAAAGTTGTAATTAAGTTAGTTACAGATAATATAATAACATTAGTTACTTATTTTTCAAACGTTAATTATGAATAATCCGTGACATGTGTATAAAACATTAAAAACTAACGTTTATATAGTAACTTTTATTACCTGTAAAAACTTGAACATATCATACCACAGGTGATAATCATTTTCATTGAAAAAATTGCAAAAAAAATGTGAGTTAAATGTGAAACACATTTATTCGAATATAGAATAAATGTGTTTCACACTACTTATATAATTGAAATGTATGTGTCTCTTTATCAATTAACCGTGCTTCTTCAAAAGCCTCTTCTAACGTTTTTTCATGGTTAATAAGCCCGTAAAATAAGCGTATTGTAAACATAAGTGCTGCATTCCCATCTACATAATCTACTGATCCAATATACGATTTTGCGCCACTACGTAAGAAAGATTCTGCTAATTTTCGCTCCCCTAACGTACACCCACTATTTACAATATTTACATTATGCAATTTTGCATATTTATAAATTTCTGCTGCACCAAAGTATCCCCGCGGTTCATCTTGTTCATATATATCTTCACCTAACTCTTCCATGACAAATTTTCCTTCCTCACCATGGAAGCAAAAGACAACATAATCGATATCATTATATAAACCGTTTCCAGAAAGAATATCGACGAACTCTTTCGGTCTACCAATCCAGTACGTTATAACTTTCGCCCCAAAATATTCAAGTGATGCTCTGATTGATTGCGCCTCTAAATCCGAATTAAAGCCAACTACTAGTGCAACATTCAACATACACCCTCCATCCTATCATTAGATCTCCTCAATCCAACTTTTAAGGGATACATCCATTTCATATATACCCGTTTCTTGCAAAAAATCAGCTCTAGTTAAAACGACCTTCTGTAAATATTTCCTATATGCTGTAATTGTCCCGTCGTGAGATACAATGCAAACTCTTTCCGCACCGAGCTCATAACATAAAAGAAGAAATTCATCTACTATTTGCTGAAAGCTATGTTCTGAAATAGTATTTATACCTTCCGTCCATAACTGCTGATTTGTGTTTTTCTCTATCGAAAAATGTGGAAATGAATTTGTTATTATTCCCTGATCTACTATGTGATCACATGGTAATGTTTTCGCTCCTTCTCGATAAGGAAAAATACGCGGGGATACATATGGATGGACAATTTTTTGACAAGCTACCTTCTCACTCCATATCGCCGCCGTTTGCAAAGTTCTAAGTGTAGGGCTAGCGATTAATATATCCGTTTCTTGCAAGGGTACATTGCATTGAAGTAATTTAGCTTGATTCCTTCCCTCATCTGTTAATGATGGATTCAATATTTGTAAACTTGCCGGCAAATCTTTTGTATGTTCTCCTTCACCGTGCCGAACAAAGACGAGTTTCATGCCCATCCTCCTCTCACTATGAAATTCTCTCACATATTTCTTCCCTATTTGATCCTTTATTCCTGCTATATACAAAACCGATATGTAAAAAACATTTGACATAAAGAATTGGAAAACATTACAATTGTATATGTAAAACACTTTTTACAGGGGGAGAGGAGAAGCATACATATGAAATGGATAACCATCTTAATTGGCATGATTATATGGGGATATATAAACGGATTTTTCAGCAGTGATAAAACTGCTAATCCTTGGATTACAGATGATGAACGGGAAACAAAAATTAAACAGAAAGCAATTATTGCAAGCTGGTCTGGTGTTTTTATGTTTTGTACCATTAACCTCTTAAACAAATGGTTAGGTGCAGGAACGAGCGATACATCACCTTACTTACCATCTTCTATCGCAACTATTTTAAAAGAAAATGTAGAATTACAAATTTTATTTATGCTATTTATTACGTATGGTATATTTTACGTATACTATCGAAGAAAACTAAGTGCTTAACTTTCATCTCATGATTATCCTCCTAAATGGTTATAGTAATTAGGACGAAATGAAAGGAGCGATAGAAAAATGAGTAACTCGAATGATTTTTTAGATACACTGCATGAAAAACAAGCAAAAGATGAACAGAACAGAAAGCGTCAGGGAAACGGCAACCCAGCGAAAAAAAAGCCAAATAAAACGCATAAATAACCAATAAAAAATGTGCCTAAAATTATCTTTTAGGCACATTTTTTATTCTTCTTTTACCGAGATAACATTTCCCCAATTCCATTTCTCATAATACCACTCTGGTACATCTATATTTTCAATCCACTTCATTTCATGCTTTCCATCTCTATGAGCAAGCCATACATCTGCTTTCTTACGGTCTGAACGTATCCATATTAATTGATTGCTCTTCTTCATAAAGATTGGATGATAATCACCCTGCTTATGAGGTGGCTTTGTGATTCGATGCTGTACATTGCTTGTACTATCAACCTCATATAAAGATGGTAGTGGCCTTTTTTCTGGCAATGTTTCAAATCCTCCCTCTTTTGCTCGAGAGACGATAATTACGTTATCGTTCTTCCATGCAAAATCCCAATCAACATATCCTTTCGGCGTAAATGTGTTCTGCTGAAGTGCTGGCAGTTCTTTTACTTTTAAATGTTTATTCTCTAACGCAACTCTTCCGCTCCCTTCAATATAAGCTAATATATTTTTTGATGGTGCCCATTGAAACCATTGTGCGTTTAATAACATTTGATCTACTTTTTCAAACCGACTGCCATCTGCACGAACTAAGCAAAGCGTATTACTATCAGCTGACCATGAAGCTGTCGGTACTGCTAAAAATGAAATCCACTTTTGATCTGGTGACCACTTAAAGCCACTTGCAACTAGCGCTAGGAAATCATCATGTTCATTTGGCAATGCATACAAATGTTTCATTTTATGAGGGTTCATATGGGCATCTTTTTGCACTTCATATAGCTGTGCTCCTGTCCATCCTGTTGGAAGTAAGTGTGCTTCAGAGGATACAAAAAACTTCTTTCCATCAGGATACCATGCATAATCTCCTACACCTGCCGATACATTTTCAAAATCCACATTCTTTTTTTGAACATCAAACGTATTTAACGTATTCGCAAATACAAATGCAATTGTATTCTCTTTCGGTGACCATTGATAATTTGATACTTCAGATTGCAATGGCCTAACTTTTTTTCCATCTTCCAGTCGGTACAATTCCAAGGTGTTTTGTTTCTTCCCTTTAACATAGGCAATCCATTCTCCATCATGAGACCATTTCGGCCCTATTATGTATTCACCTTTTGTTATTTGTTTTTCCTTTCCATCAATTTTAATCCAAAGGTCATGATGACGAACAAAAGCAATTTTCACACCACTATTTTCTGCTTTAATAATAGTAATTGAACTTAAAAATATAAATAATACTACGATGGCACTTACTATAACCTTTTTCATAACACCCCTCCATTTCCTTCCTAGCATTCCTCAATGTCCACCTACAATATGTAAAAAATACCTATTCGACATAATCAGAAAAAATTTCCCAAGAAATTTCAAATTCATAGAGGATTGGTATGAATTATGTCGAAAATATAGTTTAGCCAACATCCGATTATGTAATTCGGGATAAAGTGAAACTTTAATCAGTGGGGGTTTTCTTCATCCCCCACTGATTATTAGTTGAACCAATCGGACTTTTATGGGCAGTTGATCCCCCACCTAACTTCTTTGCTTTCGCTGCATTTTGAGGTGGGGGTCTTACTGCCCATTAAAGTCGGATAAATTTGCAAGATTATTTTTCTGAATATTAGCACTTTTTTATTAGGGGGAGTTTCAATGAAAAAAACTACATCTACACTATTAAGTATGGCGCTCGTCTTTTCCAGTTTTGGAGCTTTAAGCGCACATGCTGAATCACTGCAAAAGGAAAAGCAATTTAGTCCACAACTAAAAACAACGATTGAACAGTGGGGAGAAAATAAAATTGCTCAAAATGTTGAAACAAAAACTGCAAAAGAAATTTCAGTCATTGTAGAATTGCAACATGCACCTCTCGCAGCACAAGGTAATATTCAGCATGCTCCAGATTTACAAAGTAATCATGCACAGTCTTATCATGCCGAGCTTAAAAAAGCACAAGAAGATACGACTAAGAAAATAAAAGAAAAAGCACCCGGTGCAAAAATTAAAGAAGTGTATAATACGTTATTTTCCGGATTTTCTATTTCAGTTCCTGGAAATCAAATTACTGCTCTTGCTTCTTTACCAGAAGTAAAAGCAGTCTATCCGAACTTAACATATAAACTACATGAAACATCAAAAAGTACTACTAATGAAGAAGCACCAAACATCGGCGGACCGACAATTGGTGCAACTGAAGCGTGGAATTTAAAAGACCCATCTGGCAAACCTCTTGATGGAAAAGGGATGAAAGTAGCAATTATCGATTCTGGCGTAGACTATACACATCCTGACTTAAAAGCAAATTATATTGGTGGATATGACACAGTCGATGAAGATAATGATCCTATGGATGGTAACGTACATGGTACTCATGTAGCAGGAATTATTGCTGGTAATGGAAAAATTAAGGGCGTTGCTCCAAACGCTTCTATTTTAGCCTATCGTGTCATGAATGACGGTGGAACTGGTACAACAGACGATATTATTCAAGGTATTGAACGAGCAATTCAAGATGGTGCTGATGTGTTAAATCTGTCTCTTGGACAAGATTTAAATGTACCTGATCAACCTGTAACTTTAACGTTAGAACGTGCAGCAAAGCTTGGGGTTACTGCAGTCGTTTCAAATGGAAATGATGGCCCAAAACCGTGGTCTGTTGATGCCCCCGCCAATGCAAGTAGTGTTATATCAGTTGGAGCATCTACAGTTTCTATCCCGTTTCCAACATTCCAAGTAGCTGGTTCTACCAAAACATATCAAGGGTTACCGTTATCAAGATCGGATTTCCCAATAGGTAATGATTCTCCACTTGTATATGTTGGCTATGGTAATCCAAGCGATTATGCAAAACAAGATGTGAAAGGAAAGTTTGCACTTGTTTTACAAGGTACTTCAAGTACGTTAGTAAAAGCTGAACAAGCGAAACAAGCTGGTGCAATTGGTGTACTATTAATTTCTAACGAAAAAGAAATCAATATTATGCCTGAATACTTTGCACGAGAAAATCTAGCTCTTCCAGTTATGCAATTATCAAATGCAAATGGTGAAGAGCTAAAAAACTTAATTACAAAGCGCAAGAAAAATATAAAAATTGGACAACCAGTTCCAACTGAATTAATTGGTAACTTTAGTTCTAGAGGACCATCACAAGGTAGTTGGCTTATAAAACCAGATATCGTTGCACCAGGAGTACAAATTACGAGTACTGTACCTAGAGGTGGCTATGAGTCTCACAACGGAACCAGTATGGCTGCCCCTCAAGTAGCTGGAGCTGTTGCTTTATTACGTCAAATGCACCCTGATTGGACGCCAGAACAATTGAAAGCATCTCTTGCCAATACAGCAAAAACTTTAAAAGATGTAAATGAAAATACATATCCTGTCATGGCGCAAGGATCTGGTTTAATTAACATCCCGAAAGCAGCTCAAACAGATGTATTAGTCAAACCTAACAATGTGAGCTTCGGTCTTATTAAGCCAAACAGTGGTAAAGTAAAACTGACGCAAAATATTACGTTACAAAATCTATCTAGTAAAAAGAAAAGTTTTTCAACTCGTGTGGAATTGCTAGATGCAAACACAAAAACAAAAGTAAAAACTTCTGTACCTTCATCGATTAGCATACAGCCGAATAGTAGTACCGAAAAACCATTTACTATCACTGTCGATAGTTCGCTACCCCAAGGTGTATATACTGGAAATGTGTATGTAAAAGAACAAGGTAAGAATGAAGAAACTCGCATTCCATTTACATTTAGTATCGATCCTAAAGATTACAAACGTATAGATGGACTCGAAATTATTAATTCTACTTTTAGTCCAAATGGTGACCAAATATTAGACGATAATCTCATCAACTACTATTTAGTTGCACCTGTGGATGATGTAACATTGCATGCAAATTTAGTTACAAAAGAACGTGTAACGTACCAAGGGATTATCCATCAAGCTAAAAATGAAACAGCTGGATACAAACCTTTCAAATGGAATGGTACAAAAACAGATGGTACTCCGTTAGCTGACGGTCTATACCAAATCGAAGCAGTTGCCTCTAATTCTGGTGGGGAAACGAAACAAACAGCTGCTGTATTTCTTGATCGAACTGCACCTAAGTTAACATACGAAGTTGACCAAGAAAACCTTGTAATTACAGGAAAAGTGGATGATATCCTGCTAGATTGGATGACAGAATCTGGTTGGGTAGCACCTGGTATTCCAGTGAGAATGCAATATGAAATCAACGGAAATGGTGTATGGGAAAGTGTGTTCCTAAATCCTTGGGAGAAAAATTACAGCATTTATTTCGATCGTAGTCAATTACAAGAAGGAAAGAATACAATTCATATTGTAGCAACTGATGCAGCTGGAAATACATCTAATTTAAATGTTGATTTAGATGTGAAATAAAAAATTATTGTTGACAATTTTTTTAATATAGTTTTATAATACAAAACATAGTTTAGTTGAACGAATTATATATCGGCTTTGAAGGAATACTAGTAGCGACTTATATCCCTGTCTCAGAGAACTGATGGTTGGTGCAAATCAGTACATATACAAGCGTGAATTACAATTCTGGAGCTTCTTTCCCGTAATGCTTTTTATGCATGAAGAGAAAGACGGATCTTTCCGTTATCTTAAAGTGAGTGGTAAACAATTACTTGTTTACAAATAGGGTGGTACCGCGATTTTTATCGTCCCTATCGGATTTTCCGATAGGGACTTTTTTACGTCCATCCTTTTACATAATTTCATAATATACGCGTTGAAAGAATCGCAGTAGTATCTTATATCCCTGTTACAGAGAGCTAATGGTCGGTGGAAATTAGCACATATATAAGTATGAATTACAATTCTGGAGCTTCTTTTTCGTAGTGCTTATAGGCATGAAGGAAAAGACGGAGTTTTTCCGTTATCATTAATTGAGATGTAAGTATATTTTCACTTACAAATAGGGTGGTACCGCGATTCTTTCGCCCCTATCGGATTTTCCGATAGGGGCTTTTTCTATTTCTCACAGAAACAAATGTTAAATAATTCCGAATCTTATGATAAAATTTTATAAGCGCTTACAATTTTGAAAGGGGGTGATACAAGCTATACGAAACCGATACTTAATTTCATTTAAAAAAAGGAGGATGTCTAAATGACAAAGAAAACAGAAATTCCATCGCATTTAAAACCATTCGTATCCACACAGCATTATGATCAATATACACCGGTGAATCACGCTGTGTGGCGTTACATTATGAGACAAAATCATAGTTTCTTAAAAGACGTTGCTCATCCAGCCTATGTGAACGGATTACAATCATCTGGTATTAATATAGATGCAATTCCAAAGGTAGAAGAAATGAATGAGTGTTTAGCACCAAGCGGCTGGGGTGCTGTAACGATTGACGGGCTTATTCCTGGCGTAGCCTTCTTCGATTTTCAAGGACACGGATTATTACCAATCGCAACAGATATTCGCAAGGTAGAGAATATCGAGTATACACCAGCTCCAGATATTGTACACGAAGCAGCAGGACACGCACCTATTTTACTTGATCCTACATATGCAAAATATGTGAAACGATTTGGACAAATTGGTGCAAAAGCTTTCTCAACAAAAGAAGAACATGATGCATTCGAAGCTGTTCGTACATTAACAATTGTAAAAGAAAGCCCTACTTCTACTCCTGATGAAGTTACAGCTGCTGAGAATAATGTACTTGAAAAACAAAAGTTAGTTTCTGGCTTATCAGAAGCGGAACAAATTTCACGTCTTTTCTGGTGGACAGTAGAATATGGATTAATCGGAAATATAGATGCTCCAAAAATATATGGTGCTGGTCTCCTTTCTTCTGTTGGCGAAAGCAAACATTGCTTAACAGACGCTGTAGAAAAGGTTCCATTCTCTATAGAGGCATGTACAAGTACAACTTATGACGTAACAAAAATGCAACCACAACTATTTGTTTGCGAATCATTTGAAGAATTAACAGAAGCACTTGAGAAATTCTCTGAAACGATGGCCTTTAAAACAGGTGGTAAAGAAGGATTAGAAAAAGCAATTCGCTCTGAAAATCATGCAACTGCTGAATTAAATAGCGGATTACAAATTACAGGCACATTTACCGAGACAATTGAAAACGATGCAGGTGAATTGATCTACATGCGAACGAGTTCGCCAACAGCATTAGCAATTCACAATAAACAGCTAGCGAATCATTCTACGTCTGTACACAGTGACGGGTTTGGAACACCAATTGGATTACTCACTGAAAATATTGCATTAGAAAATTGTACAGATGAACAATTACAATCATTAGGAATTACAATTGGAAATGTTGCTGAGTTTACTTTTGCAAGTGGTATTCATGTAAAAGGAACAGTGACTGATATTGTAAAAAACGATAAAAAAATTGCGCTTATTTCCTTTATCAGTTGCACAGTTACTTATAACGACCGAGTTTTATTTGATGCTTCATGGGGCGCATTTGATATGGCTGTTGGTTCAACAATTACTTCGGTATTCCCAGGTGCCGCAGATGCTGCAGCATTTTTCCCAACGGATGAAGAAGTTCAAAAAATACCTGCTCCACTTGTACTGAATGAACTTGAACGTATGTATCAAACCGTTCGTGACATTCGAAATGAAGGTATTTTACACGACGCGCATATCGAGCAATTAGTAGCAATTCAAGAGGTATTAAATAAATTGTATCCGAAAGAATGGTTACTTCGCCTTGAAATATTAGAATTGCTTTTAGAACATAACAAAGGGCATGAAACATCAGAAGCATTATTACAACAACTTTCTACTTTCACAACTGATGAAGCTGTGACACGTCTTATTAACAATGGTCTTACGCTACTTCCAGTAAAGGATGTGAAAAATGATGCTACGATTAACTGAAGAAGAAGTTCAAGAGGAATTATTGAAGTTAGATAAATGGGTAGTAAAAGATGAAAAATGGATTGAAAGAAAATATATGTTTTCCGACTACTTAAAAGGAGTCGAATTTGTCTCTGAAGCCGCCAAACTATCAGAAGAACATAATCACCACCCATTTATCCTTATCCAGTATAAAGCAGTCATTATTACTTTGTCATCTTGGAATGCAAAAGGTTTAACGAAACTCGATTTTGAGCTTGCGAAGCAATTTGATGAGCTATTTGTCCAAAATGAAAAAGCCATTATAAGAAAGTAAAAAGAAGAAGCCTTTATTAGGCTTCTCCTTTTATTTTGAAATGGATACAATGTCCAAATGGATCCTCTACTTGTAATATTCCATCTTTGTACGTAGCAATCTTGCCAATATTTTTTAAGCTTTCACATACTTGCTCTTTTTGTTTTTCATTTGCTAATACAATTGTGAAATATTTCAAGCCAACGGAATTTGGCATTTGCGGTAGTATTCCTTCACCTTGCCACGTATTTAAACCGATATGGTGATGGTAGCCACCTGCCGATACAAAGAGCGCCCCATTACGAGCTGGGATCGTTACTTCAAAACCAAGACCATCCACATAGAAACGTTTCGCTTCTTCCAAATCAGCTACGTGGAAATGAATATGTCCCATCACAGTACCATCTGGAAATCCGTTCCATGTACTTCCTTGCTGCAATAATTCTTCACCAGCTAACGGGTTACTAACAAATGGTAGCTCTCCATTCTCATCACGCCAAACTTCTTTTTGACGATCATGATAAATTTCAATCCCGTTTCCATCTGGATCAGCTAAATAAAGGGCCTCACTAAAGTAATGGTCAGCTCCGCCGTGCAGTGGATATACCATTTCTACAAGATGACGAAGGATATTCGCTAAATCCTGTCTGCTCGGTAATAAAATTGCGTAATGATATAAACCCGTTCTCCCTCTTTGCTTCGGTAAGGCTTCTTTCTTTTCTTCAATGATCAGGAGTGGTTCGTTATTTTCATTCCCAAATGTAACGACCATTTCATCTTCTTTTAGTACTTTCATACTTAGTACTTCTGTATAAAACTCTAGTGATTTCTTTATATTTGATACATATAAATGAACAACATCAAGTGTTGTATCGGGATGAAGTTGAAAACTCATCTTGTTAGCCTCCCATTTAAATTAGTTCTTCTTTGACATTTTCTCTTTTAAGAAATTATCTACAAAACCATCCGCTTTCGCAACAAATAAGTAAGCACCCATTGCTAACAATGCAAGCTCTAATTCGAAGCCAGGATTTTTTCCATCTCCTAATAAACCAGCTGACCATTTTACTTTTACAATTGCTCCAACCATAACTAGTGCAAATAATAATCCAATATATCTTACACCTAAACCTAGAATTAATAATAGACCGCCAACTAATTCAACTGTTGCTACACCGTATGCAAGTCCTCCTGGTAAACCAATGCTTGTGAACCACCCTGCAATATTGTCAATCCCTGATTGGAATTTTGTTAAACCGTGCATAAAGAACGTTACCCCTAACACGATACGAATAATTAAGTTACCAATATGTTGATTCATTTCTTTCTCTCCTTTATAGTTTTCTTATACAAAACTTTTATTTACATTACAAAACATACACTAATTTTTTTTATTCGTCAATTCATTTTCACTGGGAAAATATATATTTTTTTTGCTATGATACAAATAGTTGTTTATAAAAAGGAGCTTGATTTTATGAATATTGGTTCTGCAATACGTGAAATTCGTCAGCGTAGAGGCATAACAATCGCGCAAATTTGTGAAGGAACAGGTCTTTCTAAAGGGTTTATGAGTCAGGTTGAAAATAATAAAACATCACCATCTATCTCAACTTTAGAAACGATCTCCAATTTTTTAAACGTTCCTCTTCCCTATTTATTGTTAGAACAAAAAGATCGATTGAAAGTTGTCAAAAAGGTAGAACGTAAATATAGTGTATACGGAAAAGATGAACAAAGAATTGAGCATGTTGCAGAGCAAGGTGGCCTTCGCCTAAATCTCGTAGAAATTCCTGCTGGGTTTCCGAAAGAAAACACACCAAATGCCCATGAAGGAGAAGAATGTCACCTTGTATTACGCGGCACACTAGAAGTTCAACATGGAGAAGATGTTGCAATTGTAGAAGAAGGAGATTCTTTCTCCTGGAATGCATGTGTTCCTCATATCGTTCGTAATATAGGAGAAGAAACTGCATTATTACTCATCTCTAGTCATGCAGAAAATCGAAAACGTGTTTATTAAACAAAAAAGAAGAGGTTGTCCCAAAAGGTCGTTAAAAACGACCTTTTGGAGACAATTTCTTATATTTCACCTTTATATGGATAAAAACCCCAATCATAAATAGAAAACCCATTGTTTTTCTA
>NZ_JAKUFF010000039.1:0-41587 GCF_022663305.1 Bacillus cereus group sp. BfR-BA-01408
GAGCGCAAAAAGCTTGAAAAAGGGGCAGAAAAAAATGCGGAGTAAAAAAAATAGAAGAAGTAAAAAGAAAAAACACGAAGAACATATCGATGAAACTTGGCTAATCCCTTATTCTGATATGTTAACGTTGTTGTTTGCATTGTTCATCGTTTTATTCGCAATGAGCAGTATAGATGCTGCTAAGTTTAAACAGATGGCTGTTGCTTTTCGAAGTGAATTAGCTGGTGGAACAGGTAACAAAGAATTTTTAAGTGATCAGAAGCCAAATGATGAAAAGGAATTATCAGCAAGTAGTTTAGAGTCTGAGAAGATTAAAAAGAATGCTGAAGCTGAAGTAAAGCAACAAGAAATGAACGAATTAAAAGCGGTACAAAAAGGTATTGATAAGTATATTGAGGAAAATCGATTATCTTCTTCTTTTAAAACTGATTTAACAGAAAAGGGATTGAAGGTAACGATATTAGAAAATGTACTATTTGATTCTGGGAAAGCGGACGTAAAATTAGAATCGTTAAGTATTGCGAAAGAAATGTCTAATTTACTTGTTTCAGCATCACCTCGTGAAATCACAGTATCTGGACATACAGATAATGTTCCTATTGCAAATGCGCAATTTGCATCGAACTGGGAATTAAGTACGCAGCGGGCAGTTAATTTTATGCAAGTATTACTGCAAAATAAAGAATTACAACCAGGAAAATTTAGTGCAGTTGGTTACGGAGAATACCGGTCAATTGCTCCAAATGATACGCAAGAAGGAAAAGCGAAAAATAGACGTGTAGAAGTGTTTATTTTACCTTTAACGAGAAATTTGCAATAAAAGAGGATGGCACATGCCATCCTCTTTTATTTTGCATCAAATGATTTTAAGTTGTCATGGCGGATTTTATCTTTTTCTGCATCTGATTTTTTGAAATCATAATCATATAAAGCGCCTTCCCAATCGCCATACATTGGATTTGGGAAAATAATAAATTTCTCCCCAAATTGTGCTTTTGAATCTGAGACTGCTTGGTTTCGGTCCTTTACAGACTTTCCATCAAAACCAGTGAAGTCAGATAAGTTATCACCAAAGAATAAAACGATATCATGTGTTTGAGAAACGAGTTCACGGCGTTTTTCTTTTCCTTTTTCTTTCGGGTCTTGTAGTAATATATGTTCTTTCGTTGCTTGAGGAGCGCCTACACGCTCAAGGTTTTTAATTGTTGCATCTAGTTGGTTTGTTTTACGATTTGAGATGTAGTAAATATCTACACCTTTAGACTCTGTATATTTTAAGAAATCAATTGCACCTGGAAGGGCCTCAGCTTCAGCCTTATTAATCCAATCATCCCATTTATACGGATAGCCTTTTCCTGTTTTTACGCTCATTGCTTGATGAGGACTGTTATCTAAAACAGTTTCATCTAAATCAAGTACGATAGCGGGTTTTTTCTCGGTTCCTTTTGCAAGAGCTGCATCAAGCTTCAATTGACCGATATTGTATCCTTGGTAGTACAATGCTTTCGTTTCACCGGCTGTTTGATACCATAAATCAGCCATTAATTGCTGGTCTGTTAATTTTACTTTCTCTTCTTTCGCCACTGTTTTCTCTTGCGTTCCTGAACATGCTACAAGCGATGTAGATAGAACCGCTACAGATAATAAAGTGGTAATGCCCCTCTTCATCTTCATATGTATCCTCCTTGATGTTAAAAAATCATCTTATATTATATATTAAAATATAAAATTTTTTTATGAACATTTGCATATTGTCTTTTGTATATGTAGTAGTATGTCCTATATTAGAAAGATGAGAAAAAATGATGGGAATTATTTTGACAAGTTTAATTGTCGAAATGACAATAATAATTGACAAATCGTACGATAATATTTACAATTTTAACTAAATAGAACAAATGATGGATTAAGGCGGTGTTACATATTAAGAGGATAAAGTGTAGTGCTATATTTTATCTTGTATAAACATAGTCTTTGAAAGAGAGTATGAATGATAGTAAAGGGGAGGCTTTATACTTTGAGTTTACAAATTCAAAACTTAACGAAACAATTTGGGGAATCAAAAGCAGTTAACGGCTTGCAAATTTCATTACCAAAAGGTGAAGTGTTAGGATTGCTTGGACGAAACGGTGCAGGAAAAACAACGACAATCAAAATGCTTCTCGGATTATTAACGCCTAATGAAGGGTCTATTACATGGGATGGAAAATCATTTGGGACTAGTGGAGTAACGATAGGGTACTTACCAGAAGAAAGAGGCTTATATACAAAAAGTAGAGTAGTAGACCAGTTGCGATATTTTGGCAGATTAGAAGGCATGACGAAAAAAGAAGTAGATCTTGCTATTGATCACTGGTTAGATCGATTAGCAATACCGGAATATAAATTTAAAACGGCAGGAGAGCTTTCAAAAGGGAACCAGCAAAAAATCCAATTAATTGCTGCTCTTCTTCATAACCCTGAACTTCTCATTTTAGATGAGCCATTTAGCGGACTGGATCCAGTGAATGCGGGGATGTTAGCTAGCATTATTGAAGAACAAGTACAGAACGGAAAGACAATTATTTTATCTAGTCATCGCATGGAACAAGTGGAGGCTTTTTGCCAACATGTATGTATTTTGAAAAAAGGTGAAGCAGTCGTAAAAGGTCAATTAAGTGATATTAAAAAAGAATATGGTTTCCGTAATTTAACGATTGAAGATACAGAAGAGAATGAGAAGGGATTAAAAGCTATTCATGTATCGTATGAAAAACAACAAGGCCTTCTTTATGTGAAAGTACAAGACGATGCAGAAGCTCTAAACATTTTACAACAATTACAAGAACAAGGTATTACCTTACGACAATTTAAAATGTTAGAGCCGACGTTAAACGAAATCTTTGTAGAGAGGGCGAAATAACGATGCGTAAATTTTCACATGTATTTTCATTTTATTTTAGAGAAGCGTTTTTATCTAAAAAATCATTAATTACGAGTGCGATTTTGTTTTTAGTTGTGTTTGGGCTTTTCGCATTTAATCATTTCACAGCTGATAACGATAAAGGAAAAGATAAATTTGCTGTAGTAACAGAAAGCGATACGTATAAAGTGCAAGAAAGTGATATAACAAAGTTACTTCCGTCTGCTAAAGTAACGGTAGAAAACAAGGATAAGTTTAATAAACTACGTAAGCAAGTAGAAGATGGGGATTTAGACGGTTTATTCCGTATTACAGAAAAGAATGGTATCCCAGAAGTGACGTATATGTATAGTGGTTTTCCGAGTCAATCAACGGCTACACTTATGGCAAGTTATTTGAAGGAACAGTATACAGCGGTAATGATTGAAAAAAATAACGTATCTGCCGAAGTAGCAAAACAGTTACAGATGGAAATTCCGTTAAAGCAAGAGGCGGTAAAAGATCATGCATCTTCCTTTGGAATTGGCTATGTTTTCTCGTTTGCTTTATATATGTTTATTATTGTGTTTGGAACTGCAATTGGGACGACGATAGCATCCGAAAAATCATCCCGTGTTATGGAGTTAATGCTTCCGAAAGTAAAACCATTAACAATGCTACATGCTAAAATTTTAGCAATTGTTTCTAGTGCTTTACTATTACTTATTACTGCTTCTCTCGGTTTTCTTGTACCGTATTTATTAGGTTGGGTAGACCTAGAAAATGCATCTTTAGTAGGACTTGTACTAGACTTTTCCAAGTTGGATGCTGTAGTAATTAGTATGTTCGTTGTATATTTTGTTACAGGCTACTTACTATATGCAATGTTATATGCAGCGGTTGGTGCTGTTGTATCAAAAATTGAGGATGTGCAATCTCTTTCGTTCCCAATTACAATGTTAGGTATAGCAGCATTTTTCATTAGTATTAAATCACTATTTGATCCTAATAGTACATTAGCTGTAGTTAGTTCGTATATTCCATTCTTTACACCTATGGTTACATTTTCAAGGCTTGTAGCGGGTGAAGCAGGAACTGTAGAGATTATTGTGACTTTAGTCATTTTATTGGTGACTATTGCTATCGTCAATATGCTTGCAAGTCGCATTTACGTAAATGGTGTAATGAATTACTCAGACAAAGTAAAATTTAAAGATTTAGCGAAATTTATAAAGCGTCAATAATGAGAGAAAAGCATGATTTCCTGTTGAAATCATGCTTTTTCTTTATGTATAAATTAAAAATAGTATATAATAATAAGAGTCGTCTTTTAATAGAATGAATAAAAAGGAGGGTGTGCAGATGGGAATTAGTAGTCGTTTTACAGTAGGTGTTCATATGTTGACATTACTTGCGATAGATCGAAACTCTCGCTGTACCTCTGAATGGATTGCCGGTAGTGTGAATACAAATCCAGTTGTGATTCGTCGCATTACAGGGATGTTGAAGAGAGCAGGACTTGTTGATGTACAAGCTGGTAAAGGTGGTACGACACTTGCTCGTGATTTAGAAGAAATTACATTACTTGATGTATATAAAGCAGTGGAAGTTGTAGAAGAAGGACAGCTATTTTCCTTCCATGAAAATCCCAACATTGAATGTCCAGTAGGAGCTAATATTCAATCAGTATTAGAAATTATTTTAATGCAAGCGCAAGAAGCGATGGAAAATGTACTTGCAAATGTAACAGTAGATCAATTAGTTACAAATTTAAAGTCTAAAATGAAAGAGTAAAAAAGCGAGCATCCTCATAATGAGGGCTCGCCTTTTTTATTTAGAAATATTGAAAATTTTATTTTTCAGTATTTAAAATGAATTTACCTACGATAGCTGCTACGATACCACCAACAATTGGTGCAACGATGAATACCCATAGTTGAGAAAGTGCCTCTCCGCCAGCGAATAAAGCTGGTGCGATACTACGAGCTGGGTTAACAGAAGTTCCAGTTAACGGAATACCTAATAAGTGAACTAAAACTAATGTGAAACCAATTACTAATCCTGCTAGAGAAGAACTTCCTTTTTTACCTGTTACAGCAACGATTACTAAAATGAATACGAAAGTTAAAATAAATTCAACTAGAAATGCTCCAGATAAACCAAGAGTTCCAAAACCGTTTTGACCTAAATTATCTAAAGGTGTTTTAGCAGATTTTAAAATTGTTACTAACGTTGCAGTTCCTAATAAACCACCTAAAATTTGAGCTAATACATAATAACAAAGTTCCATAGCGTTCATTCTTTTATTGATGAACATAGCTACTGATACTGCTGGGTTAATGTGACATCCAGAAATTGTTCCGATGCTATATGCCATAGCCACAATAGATAGACCGAAAGCCATAGCGATTCCTAATGTTCCAATTCCTTCAATTCCGCCGCCAATGACAGCTACTCCAGTTCCGAATAATACTAGTACAAATGTACCAATAAATTCAGCGATTGCTTTTTTTAACATAATTTACCTCCTATTGTTGCGCATGAACCGTATTATAACATAGGTTTTAGTATAAACCGTTAATGAAATACTATTCTGATAAGGCGCAATAGGGGGACAATAAAAAAAGAGTATGGTTCTTTGTCACAGAACCATACTCTTTTTTTATGCTGTTTTTTTCTGTTTAACGACTGGAACAGAGCGGTTTAAAATGCTATTTGCAACCATTCCTAACATAATAATAATCATTCCAAGTAGGGAAAGCCCGCCAGGAAATGAACCATTTAAGAAAACAATTTCGCCAAGCACGGTAAAGACCATCGTTCCAGCTTGCGTTGCTTCAACAGCTCCAAGTAGAGCGAGATTATCTTTGGCTAAGTCAGTAGCAAAGAAAAATGTCATTGTCGCTATAACGCCAGAACATAATGCTAACAAAAATCCTTGCAGCATTTGGCTTGATGTTGGAATACCCGTAGTAGAAAATCCGTATATACCAAGTAAAATTGTTATAGGAAGACTGCCTATTGCCATTCCTAATACACGTTGGAATGTATCAAGACGCCCGCCAACAAGTTCCATCATTTTTCGGTTACCGAATGGATATAAGAAAGCAGCTAACACGACAGGTAAAAATCCTGAAATGAACTGAGTCATTGTAATGTGACCTGCTGCAGTTGCTTGCATACAAATTACACCAAGTAAAATAAATAATGCGACATATAAACTACGAAGTGGAATTTTTCCGCGTACAAGTTTCGTACCTGATTTTGTTTCTATTTTAACGAAAAATAATGGCGAGAGTAGTAAACCTGCTAATATAGTAACTTGCCAAGTTCCAGCAACGAGCCAAGCGGGAGAAAAGACAGCTGCAAAACTTAATAAAGAATAGAAACCAATACCAGCAACAGACCCCCACCCGATCCAAGCCAATGGATGTTTCTTTAATTCTTCCCATAACCCCCTTAAGTTTTTGCGAAATAAAACGATAAGGAATAAAATAGGGAGAGCAAATAAAAAACGGAAGGAAGCTGTCCAAGCCCAGCTCGTTCCAGATACATTCATCGCTCGATTAATAATAAAGGTTGCGGAAAAAAAGGCTGATGATAAAAGACCTAATAAAATTGCGCGCATGAAGTATAGCACTCCTTTCGAAATTCGAAGAATATGTATAGTATAATATACTTTATTTTTATAAAAGTAAACTATTTTATATTTTAAGGTGGTTTTATAGATGAAAGAACATGAAGATATGCAAACGAAAGAAGTCATTCAGCAAGTAGGTCAGTTATTAAGACAAATTCGAAATGAGCAAAAATTAAGTTTAGAAGAATTAGCTCAAAAAACAGGAGTTAGTAAATTAACGTTAGGAAAGATTGAAAGAGGCGAAACGAATCCGACGTTAGCCGTCATTTGGAAAATAACGAAAGGATTATCAATTCCTTTATCGAGATTGATGGTTGTTGGAGAACCTGTAGCTGTTGCGCGCTGCGGAGAAGGATTTGCAGTAGATGTAGGACAAGCATGGCATTTAGAAACAATGTTCCGTTATACGAAAGAAACGGGGATGGAAATGCACCGTGCTTGTTTACGATCGAATAGTATATATGAACCAGAAGCGCATCATGAAGGTGCTATTGAGCTTGTAACGGTAATGAAAGGGAAAGTATCGATTCAAGTAGAAAGCGATGTATACGAATTAAATGAGTTCGACTCGATTCAATTTGAAGCGAATAAGAAACATAGTTATAAGAATGAAGAAGATGAAGTAGCCGTATTACATTTGACGATGAAATATTCTTCATGAAAAAAATCCCCTATAGAAAATCTATAGGGGATTTTTTATACGCTATGCTCAAATATATGAAAGAAAGTTATTAGTAAGAGCGTGGCATAAGTAATAAACAAATAAAATAAACTAAAAACCCTGTCCCAAAACATAAAACAGCAATGACCCAAAGTATGCGAATGAGAGTAGAGCTAATATCAAAATATTCTCCTAAACCACCGCATATACCAAATAGCATTTTATCAGTTTCGGATTTACATAACCTTTTTGACATCTTCCAATCCACTCCTTTTTATGACAAGCTATATACTTCTATTCTATATGGAAATTTATGAGAAGACTATGAGGTTGTATTACATTTTTTTTAGAAAACAGTCGTATTAATTGTCTTAATTTTCAGCAGATATTAAAATTATATCATGAGGTGAGTTTCAATAAAGGGTGGGAGGGATAGAGATGACAGTATATTGGCTGACTAATGTAATGCTTGAATCAGGGTATACATATGAAGAGGGTAGAATTTCTCAAACAGAAACAGAGTTATGTAGTTTACTCATTGAAGATGGAAGAATTAAAAAAATGATAGCAGGGGCTATTCAAGAGGAAGGGGTATCAATTTTTGATGCCAATCGTTTATTAATTTTGCCTGCTTTCGAAGAGATGCATATTCATATTGATAAAACATATTATAGTGGTCCTTGGAAAGCTTGTATGCCAGCAGAAAGTATTTTTACACGTTTTCATGAAGAAGAGGAAATTTTACCGAAGCAATTAGCAACTGCTCAAGATAGGGCGGAAAATATGCTAGCGTTATTGCTTCAAAATGGTGCAACGAATATAAGAACGCATTGTAATGTTGATCCGATTATTGGACTTGGTAATTTGGAGGCGACGTTAGCGGCGTTGGAAACATATAAAAAACAGGTTTTTGGTAGAATTGTTGCTTTTCCGCAACATGGATTATTGCGCAGTAATTCTGTGCAACTTGTGAAAGATGCGATGCGTATGGGTGCGCATCTAGTCGGTGGAGTGGATCCAGCTACAGTGGATAATGATATTGAAAAATCATTACATACCATTATGGATATCGCAGTAGAATTTAATGCGGACGTTGATATTCATCTGCATGATGCGAATAATCTTGGGACGTTTACGATGAAGAGATTGGCAAGTTTAACAGAAGAAGCGGGATGGCAAGGTCGCGTAACGATTAGTCATGCGCTTGGACTTGGTGGTGTTACAGATAAAGAAGCTGAAGAAGTGGCGGAAAGACTAGCAGCTTTACACATTGATATTACTTCAACAGTACCAATTGGGAAACAAGTAATCCCAATTCCATTATTAGATAAAAAAGGTGTGAAAGTTTCATTAGGAAATGATAGTATTACAGATCATTGGTCACCGTTTGGAACAGGTGATATGTTGCAAAAGGCAAATCGATTAGCGGAACGTTTTGGATGGAGTGATGAAAGATCGTTAGGAAAAGCACTTCGCTTTATTACGGGAGGAAAAGAAACGTTAAACAGTGAAGGGAAGCGAGCTTGGCCGAATGTAGGAGATGAAGCGAGTTTTGTTTTGACGAATGCAACATGCGTCGCTGAAGCAGTAGCGCGTCAAACAGAGAAGCATTTAGTCGTGCATAAAGGAAATATTGTTGTTGGAAGTTTAAGTGAGGTTAAATTTAATAATCTTGTGTAAAAGAATCGTTTAAATGTTTTGAGGAGGGTTCTAATTGTGAGTATAGAACTCTTCTTTTTTATGTTTGAAATATATTTCTTATAGGTTACTAGGAAGGATGAAAAATTTGGACAATCAACATAATCAAAATCATATTATGGGAACTTTGCAATGGTTTATATTTTTATTAGCGAATTCAATCGCATTACCAATTGTCGTTGGCGGATTATTTCATCTTACGACGGAAGACATATTTTATTTAATGCAGCGTACATTTTTTGTAGTTGGTATATCATCTTTTTTACAAGGGTGGGTTGGGCATAGGCTGCCAATTGCGGATGGGCCAGCTGGATCTTGGGTTGGAGTATTTACCGTACTTGCTTACGCAACGGCCGGACAAGATCAATTACATAGTACATTGCAAATTTTAGAATTAGGAATGATAATTTCCGGTGTTATTTTAATAGGGTTAGGGGTAACTGGTTTTATAGGACGTATTTTATTTTTGTTTACGCCGCTTGTGACAGGGACGTTTTTACTTTTATTATGCTTACAATTAAGCGGTGTATTTTTAAAAGGAATGCTAGGAATTACTGCTACTGTTTCTCAAATCGACGGATTTACAGCAATGATCGCTTTTAGTATATTTCTGTTCGTTATTATACTATCTAATTTTGGAAAAGGTTTTGTCAAAAGTTATGCAGTTTTAATAGGATTAATTAGTGGATGGATTCTTTTTCTCATTGCAGGAAAAGTGACGATTCCAGCTCAAGTAACTCATTTTGTGCAACTTCCGCAAATATTTGCTTGGGGACTTCCAAAATGGAATACAGGTATGGCTGTATCGAGTTTCGTTATGGTATGTATTTTAGTTTCAAATACAGTGGCAGCTATTATAGCGATTAATCAAGCAACTATTCATAAAGCGACTATTGAACAAAAACAGTTGAAAGATGGAACATGGGTTGGAGGGATTTCACATATCATCTCTTCCGTATTTTCAACTGTAGGTGTCGTGCCGTTACCAGCAACGGCAGGATTTATACGTTTAACGAAACAAAAATATATACGATCGTTCTTACTAGCATGTATGTTACTAGTCGTAATGTCGATGTTCCCAAGTATTATTCGTTATTTAGCATCTTTACCATCCGCTGTCGCTTCTGCGGTTTTAATGGCTTCATTCGTACAGCTAATTGGAATTGGATTCAATAATATAAAACAAGTGGAGCTTAATGAAAGGAATATAACAATTTTAGGCGTTGCAGTATTATTTGGCAGCGGCGTTATGTTTCTACCGTCTGGAGCGCTCCAGTCCTTACCGTCTGTTATACAATATATATTTGGAAATGGTTTGTTCGTAGGTACCGTTGTTAGCATTTTACTAGAACAAATATGGCGTACTGAAAAGTGAGTGGATGCAAGGAGTGTCTGCACTGTATAAAAGTCTAAAATAACATGTGAAATAAAGCCCATTTTCATTCACCACCCGCACATTTCGTTCATACAATATCTTGACTAAATAAACACCCAACTTACACATACACAGCTCTGGCTTAAGCAAGGAGGGTTATACCAGTTGAAGGAAAAAGCGTATCAATCTAAACCTTTACTCACAAAGAGAGAGAGAGAAGTATTTGAATTACTGGTTCAAGATAAAACAACGAAGGAAATTGCAGGTGAACTTTTTATCAGTGAAAAGACAGTTCGTAACCACATCTCAAACGCAATGCAAAAGCTAGGGGTTAAAGGACGTTCACAAGCAGTTGTTGAGCTTCTTCGCATGGGAGAGCTCGAGTTATAAAAAGAAAGCCGACTTTTAAATGAAGAGTCGGCTATTTTTCTGTCTGTTTCTTGTTCTATATGAATGATAAGAACACTCCATACATAAATAGGTAGTAAGGAGGGGATATGTTGAAAAGGATATTGTTAGTTTCAACAAGCGCTCATGATATGAATGGACACCCGACTGGTTTGTGGCTGGAAGAGCTCGCAGCTCCTTATAATTTGTTTAAAAAAGCTAAGTTCGATGTTGATATTGTGTCGATACAGGGCGGTAGAGTGCCGATTGATAGAGTTTCTATTCCGAACGGGATACCTCGTGAATTTAAGCATGTCGCTTCTTTATTGCAAAATACGAAGTCGATCTCAACGGTTCATTTTTCGGATTATGATGCAGTTTTATTTGGTGGTGGACACGGGGCGATTGTAGATTTTCCAGGTAATCCATATGTTGCAAATTTAATTGTGAATATGTACAACAACAACCGAATTGTAGCGGCTGTGTGTCACGGAGTAAGTTCTTTAGTCGGTGTGAAAAATAAGGACGGCTCGTTTTTTAGTGCGGGTAAGCATATAACAGGTTATACAAATGATGAGGAAAAAGCTGTACATTTAGAAAAGCGAGTGCCGTTTTTGTTAGAAAGTAAATTGAAAGAAGAAGGGGCTTTGTTTTATGTTGCTCCAAATTTTACGCCGCACGTCGTAGTAGATGGGCGTTTAATTACAGGGCAAAATCCGCAGTCTAGTATGGAAATAGGGAAAGCTATAAGAAGAGTTATAAATAAAGTATAGAAAAAGTGCTCGTTACTCATAAAGGTAGCGGGCATTTTTTCTATAGCATAAATGACTCTTTAAACTAAAAAGATGTATTGAGTATAGTGACTTCATTTATAATTAATCGTGAATTTGCTATACTATTTTGTATGGACAAAAGGGGAGGCTCTTTTAATGAGAAAAGTTGCGTGTGCAAATACTTATATTAATAAAATAAAGCCCGTTATTAGAAAAACGAGTTTTAGTCAATTGAAAATAGATGAAATTGCGAAGTATATGGATATTAGTAAAGCTACTTTATATAAACGTTTTTCTTCAAAAGATGAGATTATTGAAGCTGTGGTAGAAGATTTTATGAACTACCTTCTTGAAGGGGATGCGGATAATCAAGATGAAAGTATGTCTTTTGCAGAACGTTTCCAAAAGACGTTTATTCACTCTTTAAAATGTGTGACATACATTTCTGATGTCTTTTTACAAGATTTGAAAGAGGCATATCCGCACTTATCTGATCAGTTAGTCGCTGCACAACAAAATCGTAATCATAATTTGCAAATGTTTTTTGAAGCTGGTATGGAACAAGGCTACTTTAATAAGATGAACGCACAATTATTTATGGTGCAAGATGATGTGATGTTAAGACGTATTATAGATCATTCTTTTTGTATTCAGTACGATATTACGTTAAAGAAAGCGATACTTGATTTTTATCAACTAAAGAAGTATCAACTGTTTAAACCGGAGTATATAGAAGCGATTGATGATTCTGAAATTGAAAAAGAAGTTATGGCTATTTTACAAATGATTTCGTAAAAAAGCAGATTTTCCTATATGAATGGAAAATCTGCTTTTTTTATTACATGTTCTTTTTTAAGTGTTGTAATACTAATTCAGCTACTGGACCACCTGAAGCTGGGTTTTGACCAGTGATAACACGGTTATCTTCTACGGCGAAAGCTTCCCAAGGCTGTGTAGCTTTTTCGTAAAGCCCTCCATTTTTAATAAGTTCATCTTCTGTTAAAAATGGAACGAATTGATCTAATTCAGCTAGTTTTTCCTCTTCATTTGAGAATCCTGTTACTTTTTTACCGCTAATTAAACGTTCCCCATTACTTAATGTAATATGAAATAAACCAGCAGCTCCGTGACAAACAGAGGAAACAATTCCGCCATTTTCATAAATGCTACGGCTAATCATTTGGAGTTCTTTATTTTCAGGGAAGTCCCAAATCACACCGTGACCACCTGCGTAATAAATAACAGCATAGTCTTCTGGATTCACCTCACTTGGTTTCAGTGTAGAACCGAGGTGATTCATAAATTCTTTCTTTTGATACCATTCCCAATCGATGCTCTCCGCCATTGCTAAACTATGCGGATCAATCGGTGTATAACCACCTTGTGGGCTAATATAATCTACTTCGTAACCAGCTTCTTCAACTTTTTTAACGAAATGAACAGCTTCACCAAGCCAAAGGCCAGTAGCTCGATTTAAATTTGGATATTTTTCAACGCTCGTTAATACAACTAACATTTTTTTCTTCATCATAATCCTCCTATAATGTTTCTTCTATATATAAGTTCATTATTTTATTAAGTTAAAAATTGCAAATCTGAATAACCATGTCAGTCCTCCTTATATCGGATTCGAAATTAGTGTATAACAATTTTCGAACAAAGTAAACTAAAAACACTAAATTAGTTTACTTTGTATATTTTTTCGTTGACAAACTATAATGCTGAAACTATGATAGTTCCATGAATATCGAACAACGTACATGTTTCGTTTCAAATTCAATTTGTCGCGCGATAAATGTATACATTTGATGAAGTTGTCTAGTGATAATAGAAGAGCTAAACAACTTCATTTTTCGTTTTCAATTACTACAATCAGGAGAGGTGTTACACATGGGGGAAGATATAAGTAATCATTCAAAATGGTTTGTTTTCACATTATGTTTTATCGTTTTATTAGGACCGATGAATGCGGTTTTATTTAATGTTGCGTTAGAGGATATTGCTCATGATTTATCTATTAGTCAATCGAAAGTAAGTTGGGTTGTAGTAGGTTATTCTTTAGTTGTCGGTATTGGTTCAATGATATATGGGAAGCTTGCTGATCGTTACAGTGTAAAAAAACTATTAATTATTTCGATTATCATATTTGTATTGGGTTCTATTATTGGATTTATGAATCAATCTTATGTGATTACCATTCTTGCAAGATTAGTGCAAGCGAGCGGGGGTGCAGCGTTTATTGCGCTTAGTATGATTGCAGTGGCCAAATTAGTTGTTCCTCATAAGAAGCCTGGTGCGTTAGCGATGATTAGTTCTTCTATTGCATTAGCAGTAGGTATTGGCCCTTTAGTTGGCGGGGCTATTACAAATACACTAGGGTGGCCATATTTATTTTTATTTATGGTTATTTCAGTAGTGGGGATTTTCTTGCTTATAAAATTTATGCCAGAAGAAGCACGGCACACGGATGAAGCGTTTCATTTTGATTACATTGGAGCGGCGTTACTATTTGCATTCATTACGACTGTTTTATTAGGTGTCAATATGAATAGTTGGCTATTTGTGTTATCGATAATTTCTTTATTTTTATTCACGGTTCGTATGAAGAAAGCGGAGCATCCATTTATCGATATTGAGTTGTTTTCGAACAAAGCATTTCTTCGTTTAATAACAGTCGGATTTATAATTAATGTGGCGTTATGTGCTAATTTATTATTGTTGCCATTACTGTTAGGAAGAGAGCACGGATTGTCTCCGTTTGTTATCGGAATTGTATTATTTGTTGCATCACTCTTTGGTATTGTGTCTAGTTTTATTACGGGGAAAATTGTTCCTTCGTTTGGAAATGTGAATATGATTTATGTAGCGTCTGTCATTATGATTGTTGGCTTTTTAATTTTAGGGTTTATTCCGAATGGAAGTATAGTCGTTATTGTATTGGCGATTATTTTGACATTTATGAGTTATTCTGCCATTCAAGTATCATTGAACACATTTATACCGAAAACATTACATGCAGCTAAAGTTGGAGTCGGTCTTGGCTTATATAATTTAATTAACTTTTTCGGTATGGCATTTGGACCAGCTGTTGCGAGCAAAATTATGGAATCTACAAATAGTTATCGTTTCAATTTTATTTTAATCGTCATGTTAATTTCTGCCCATTTCTTTTTATTAATAGGAATGTCTTCTTTCCAAAAAAAGATGGAGCATTAAAGATGTACTTTATTATAGAAGAAACCGACTTTCATATAGAAGGTCGGTTATTTTTCTGTCTTGCAAATTATGAAAAAAAGGAGCAAAATAAAAAAGGTCCTAGTCTATACAGGTACAAATGAAAATTTTCATATAGAAGCAGTTTAAGTGAGCGAACTTAAAGTGTGAAAAATATAATGATAAAATAAGATGATGAATGAGAAAACGGGTGATGAAGTTGAATAGAGCAATCGGTGTTATCGATTCAGGAGTTGGCGGTTTAACAGTGGCGAAGGAATTAATTCGTCAGTTGCCGAAAGAGCGCATTATATATTTAGGGGATACAGCACGTTGCCCTTATGGTCCACGTTCTCGAGAAGAAGTGCGTCAATTTACGTGGGAAATGACGGAGCATTTACTAGATTTAAATATCAAAATGTTAGTTATTGCATGTAATACAGCAACTGCAGTTGTATTAGAAGAGATGCAGAAACAATTACCAATTCCAGTGGTAGGAGTTATTCACCCAGGATCACGTACAGCTTTAAAAATGACAAACACGTATCATGTTGGGATTATTGGAACGATTGGAACGGTGAAAAGTGGTGCATACGAGGAAGCGTTAAAGTCTATTAATAATCGTGTTATGGTAGAAAGTTTAGCGTGTCCACCTTTTGTTGAGCTTGTAGAGAGCGGTAATTTCGAAAGTGAAATGGCGTATGAAGTTGTAAGAGAAACGTTGCAACCGCTGAAAAACACTGATATTGATACGCTTATTTTAGGTTGTACACATTATCCAATTTTAGGTCCTGTTATTAAACAAGTAATGGGAGATAAAGTGCAACTCATTAGTTCTGGTGATGAAACGGCGCGTGAAGTAAGTACCATTTTATACCATAGTAAAATGTTGAATGAGGGAGAGGAACAAAGTGATCATCTCTTCTTAACAACAGGGAAAATAGGTCTATTTAAAGAAATTGCATCAAAATGGTTCGGTCAACCGATTGAAAATGTGAAACATATTTATTTAGAAAAAGAATAATAATAGAATTCATATAAGTGAACTCCTGAGAAATCAGGAGTTTTTTTGTTTATAGGGAGCACAGCTTGTTCTAAAACATGAAACAGCTCGTATACATAATAGTACAAACTTAGATTTTAGGGGGGAATGGCATGCCTAAATCCACTTTTAAATGGGTTGTTGGTGCTACTGTGAGCGCTGTTTTACTAACAGGGTGTGGCTTTATAAATCAAGAGAAAGCAACGGAGCAAATTGATCCGCCAAAACAAGTTACGTATACAGAGGGTGGAAAGAAAGAAGTATCTAAGAAAGATAAGCAAGGACAAACGGTGAATAGAGAACTATACCTTGTTGATAAAAATGGCTATGTTGTACCGCAAACGTTAGCTATACCTACTCCGAAAGCAAATGAGGTTATTCAGCAAACGTTAGAGTACCTTGTGAAAGATGGACCGGTAACGAATTTGTTACCGAATGGGTTCCGTGCAGTCATTCCGGCGAATACATCGATGACCCTAAACTTGAAAAAAGATGGGACGGCAGTCATTGATTTTTCTAAAGAAATGAAAAACTATGCAAAAGAGGAAGAACGTCAAATCGTTGAATCTATTGCATGGACGTTGACGCAATTTAAAGAAATAAAACAAGTGCAGTTCCAAATAAATGGTGAAAAATTAGCGAAGATGCCTGTTGGTGGTACACCGCTTGGTGAAGGGGTGAGCCGTGCGAACGGTATTAACTTCGATGATGAGCAAGTAGCGGATGTAACAAATACAAAACCAGTAACACTTTATTTTATGGCACAAAATAATAATAAACAGCAATACTACGTACCAGTAACACGCCGCGTTGTAGAAGGAAAAGAAAATGATTATGCAGCAATTGTAGATGAACTTGTAAAAGGACCGATTCATCAATCTCTTCTGAACGATTTCAATCCAGGAGTTAAGCTCATTACGAATCCGAAATTACAAGATGGAAATCTTACATTAAACTTTAATGAAAATATATTTATAAACCCAGATAAAAATATGATTTCAAATTACGTATTGAAGTCATTAGTTTTATCTTTAACAGAAAAGAAAGGCGTGAAAAGCGTTTCTATTGAAGTAAATGGTAAAGCGAATCTTATAGATGAAAAGGGCGGAAAGTTAATAAAACCTGTAGATCGTCCAGAAAACGTGAATACAGGTAGTTTTTAATCGCCAATAATTTGATATACTTAAGTAAGAAAGGGGAATTGCTTTTTGGGTTCCCCTTCTTTTATTGTATACATATCATACATTTAAATTTGGCTATACTAACAAGTAGTTATGAGGAGGTTATTGTTATGCGAGTAGATGGTAGAGAGAAAACAGAATTACGCCATATACATATTCATACGAATTACTTAAAACATCCAGAAGGATCAGTATTAATTGAGGTTGGGGATACTAAGGTAATTTGCTCAGCGACAATTGAAGAGCGTGTCCCGCCTTTTATGCGTGGAGAAGGAAAGGGCTGGGTAACAGCTGAATACGCGATGATTCCACGTGCGACAGAACAACGTACAATTAGGGAGTCAAGTAAAGGGAAAGTAACAGGACGTACAATGGAAATCCAGCGCTTAATTGGACGAGCATTACGTGCGGTAGTTGACTTAGAAGCGCTTGGTGAGAGAACGGTTTGGATTGATTGTGATGTTATTCAAGCGGATGGTGGAACGAGAACAGCTTCTATTACAGGTGCATATGTAGCAATGGTATTAGCGTTTGAGAAATTACTACAAGCAGAAAAAGTATCTAAAATTCCAGTAAAAGATTATTTAGCAGCAACGTCAGTAGGAATTGTTGAAGAACAAGGTGTTGTTTTAGATTTAAACTATGCAGAAGATTCTAAAGCAGACGTTGATATGAACGTAATTATGACTGGAAAAGGTCAGTTCGTTGAAGTGCAAGGAACTGGAGAAGAAGCGACGTTTAGTAGAGCGCAGTTAAATGAATTACTTGATGCTGCAGAACAAGGCATTTTCCAACTGATTGACATGCAAAAAGAAGCGTTAGGTGACATCGTATCTCATATAGAGTAGAGGTGGAAAGTATGAAACAAGTTGTTGTAGCGACAAAAAATATGGGGAAAGTACGTGAATTTGCTGAGTTATTTGAGCGATTTGATTTAGAAGTGAAATCATTACACGATTTTCCTCATATTGAAGAAGTCGAAGAAACTGGTGAAACATTTGAAGAAAATGCAATCTTAAAAGCGGACAGTTTGAGTAGACAATTGAATGCAATTGTAATTGCGGATGATTCAGGTCTTATTGTAGATGCTTTAAACGGGAAACCAGGTGTGTATTCAGCACGTTTTGCTGGAGAGCCGAAAGATGATCAAGCAAATATTGATAAAGTTTTACAAGAATTAAATGACGTAGCGTTTGAAAAGCGTAAAGCTCGTTTCTACTGTGCATTAGCAGTGGCTTTCCCAGAAGGGGATAAAAAGCCTGTCATTGTAAATGGGACGTGCGAAGGGTTTATTTTAGAACAACGCCGCGGGGAAAACGGCTTCGGATATGATCCGATTTTTTATGTGGAAGAATATAAAAAAGCGATGGCCGAACTAAGTTCAGATGAGAAAAATGCTATTAGTCACCGCGGACGTGCTCTACGTAAGCTAGAAGAAAAAATCCCTGAATGGTTTTTAGGAGAATAAGGGAGAGAGATTGATGAAAGCTTTAATCGTAAGCGATAGTCATAGCTCTGTGAAGGAATTACAGCAGTTAAAAGAGAAGTATGAAGGGAAAGTAGATATCATGATTCATTGTGGTGATTCAGAGCTAACGCCTGCTCATGAAGAGCTGCAAGGTTTCCATGTTGTAAAAGGGAATTGTGATTATGCTAACTTTCAAGACGAAATTGTAACGGATGTATATGGTGTTCGTTTCATAGTTGTGCACGGACATCGTCATAACGTGAAAATGACGTTACAAACATTAGCATACCGTGCTGAAGAGGTAGGGGCGCAAGTTGCATGCTTCGGACACTCTCACGTATTAGGTGCGGAATTAATCGACGGCGTTTTATTTATTAATCCAGGCAGTATTTTATTACCGCGTCAGCGTGTAGAAAAGACATTTGCTTTATTAGAAATGGATGAAAATCAAATGGAAGTTCGTTTTGAAACACTAGACGGACAGCTAGTTGAACAAGCAGTTTTTAAAAGAGGATAAGAAAAATTATCCTCTTTTAAAAAAGGTGTTGACTTTATGTATGGTTATACATATAATAAATATTGTCGATAGGGCAACGGCGCTAACGAAGAAAATAAAATAACATATGCGGGTGTAGTTTAGTGGTAAAACAAGAGCCTTCCAAGCTCTGGTCGAGAGTTCGATTCTCTTCACCCGCTCCATGTCCCAGTAGCTCAGCAGGATAGAGCAACGGCCTTCAAGAAAAATAGGAGCCTTTATAGGGAAACAAGAACCTATAAAGTGGACGACACTATATCGGTGAAGCCTTAACAGTTCGGCTGATGGTAATACCGAGGAAACTTACGATCTTGAAAAAGATTAAGGAGTTTTGAATGATTAAGTGAAACTTAATGGTAAAGACTCTGAAGTATGATGAAAATCATCGTGAGGTTCCGTAGAGACTACACGTGTCGCACCTGAAATGGTGAAGATATAGTCCAGACTACAAACAGTAATTGCTGGTAGCGAAAGCTATGGTGGTAAGCTAAGCCGTCGGTCGGGAGTTCGAATCTCTCCTGGGACGCTAACAATCGGGTAGTAAACCCCGTCAAATAAGCCTTCTAATTCGTAAGTTGAAACGTACAGTGTGCGGTCAACATCGAGTTAGGGGGCTTATTTTTTTATGTCAAAAAGACGTGATTCTTTAACGATTAGCGAAGATTTAACGAATGTTTTTATGGAAGATAGCATTTCATAATTCCATTTCCTAAAAATTTGAATAGTAATGAGATAGGAAAAAATAATTACACTACTTATGATTTGAAGGGAAATTAAAACCTTAAGAATAATATTAAACTTCTTGTTTTTATGCAGAGAAAACAAAAACAGAAAATATAGTACAACTAATAGAATAACATTAATAATTAAAGTTCCTCCGATGTACCAAACTTTTTCGCTGTTACTCCAAGTTTTATTAAGGTTATCATATACTCCAAAGTTAAAAAACACAGTAGCAAATAGATATAAAATAGCACTTAACAGTGTAAATAAAATTATATTCCAAAATTTAATTTTACTTGTGTGGCTTTATTTAAATGCAATTTGTCAATTTCCTTAGTTGTTGCCGCTATTACAAGTTGATTAACACTATATAATACAGCTGGTATAAGTAAGGTGGCTATAATTGTAGTGAAAGCAGGTGGAATTTTGCTTATTGTCTCTAATGATAATCCATCAAACATTTTTGTAGTTCAACCCTTTCGTTAAAGTTAGATAAAAAAGAACGCCACCCTAAGAGTAGGTAAGCGTCCTGCGTCTTTAATAAATCAACCTGTATCACCATCAGCTAAACTTTGTATAATATTAATAGCTGCTTGAGTGTTAACTGAAGTATGCGTGCCTATCGTTACAAGTGTAATCAATAGCATTCCTAATAATACTTTCTTCACTTTAACGCCTCCTTATTAAAAATTTCTTTCTTAGCTTCATAACTTAAGTAGAAATATTTACTTCCTTGTTCAAAGTTTCCTTCGCTATGAAATTGGACCGCTAATGCTTCCATGTATTCTTGAACATATTCCCATAATCTTTCGTTTCTAAAGTAGTCCATTCCTGCCAGTACTGCTTTTTCTAATTTGTCAGCAGCAGCTTTTTTATTTAGTTCTCTCAGAATTGCAAAACGGTATTGATATTCTTGATTCCCTAATTCATTGCAGATAGTTAAACCTTTTTCAATGAGTTGACATGCAATTTCTTTTTCACCTAGCTTAACATGTTCCTTTGCTTTAACAAAAATAGCTTTATAATGATGAGGTTTCTTTTCAACTACTTCTGAAAGGTATCGAATTGCCGAACTAGAAAGATTTTGACTCGCATACATTAAGCCTAAATTATGACGAACTAGTAAGATTGCTTTCTCATTTTTTTGTTTTTGGAATGTGTTCATTGCAGTAACAAAGTATTCTTCAGCTAGTTCAAATTCTTTTAAATGCGTACAAGCTAATCCTAATAAATTATCACAATAAGCTGTTTTTAATTCATAGCTTTCATGTTTAGAAAATATGTCCCTAGCTTTTGTACCATGCTTAATGGCTAAAAGTGCTTGATAAATATGATAATGATATGTTGCTAAGTTGTAATGAAATTCCGCCTTTTCAAGTTCATCAGGAATGTGTTTAAGTAAAAGTTCTGCTTTATCATACTGTTCTTTAGCAAGGTTATAATTACCGACTGCGTTAGAATGAATAGCCTTATAAAAATGGTAGTAGTAAGATAAAAAGTTATCTGTGGGAATATCAAAGGATTCAATTTTATCAAAGCTATTTTTTGAAATACTTAAATTATCCACTAAATATTTATAGCCGAAATCTAACAGGTGATAGTAGAGTAACAAGTTTGAGTCTGCTTCGTTATTGTGAATGATAGAATTAATTTCTTCTTTTAAACAATGGGCATTATCTATATTACGTGAACGTATTTCTTTGTACCATTCGTTAAGTAGTTTTGAAATTTGTGCATTCCCCTTTATTAGAACGTCCATAAAATTCCCTCCCTTTTTGAATATTCTTATAAATAATGATAGCAAGAATAGAATTTGATGGAAATTGAATTTCAATATTTCTCAACATTTGTGTAACGATTTTATTTTCAATTATGTAACTAATTGCATTCATTCTCCCTGTTAGTAATTTCAAATGGTGGTTTGTTCCTACTTTTAACTATTGCACCTGATTCTGCAATTTCAGGGAAGGCTTTTTTCTGATTTTTAGTAAGAGGTGCAGTAGGTGAAGAGTTTAACTCTACTAAGTCAATCTTACCATTTGCGTCCTTGCCTCCTATATCTATACGAGTGCGTACGCCGATTTTGTTTGTACGGTTATTTGTTCATTCAATTCAGATTTAGGTTTTTGTTGTTTTATAACCTCGAACATTTTTGTTTCGTATTCTTTACCTGCTAAGCTATTAGCTTTTAAAGTTTTCCGTTGTTTTTCTAGTGTGGCTGCTGCATCTATTACATTGGAAACTTTTTTTGCACCTTTGACTACTTTTATTCCCTTACCAACAGGTGTAAGTCCCGCGAAAAACATGACACCAGCACCAGTGCGTTCCCACCATGAAAGTTTTTCGCCAGTATCGGGATCAACACCTTCTATAACACGTCGTACATCGTATTCTCCTAACTGTTCACTTACAATATTATAAAACTTTTTACCACTCTTGTACGATTGAGCAACCGTTATCGAAACTTATCCCCGTTAGTGTGTTACAATGAATAGAAGCGGAAAACGAGAATCTCCAATTGACTAGACCTGTGATTGGTTAGACAGTTTAAGAAGGTTGTATAAAAAAGGGAGATGGCGCAAAGATGGCGAGATCAAATGAGAACGATTTAACGGAGAAATTGGCAGAAGGTCACCGAAAATATGGTGATGGCAACTTTACAGTACAGAACATCGGTGATGAAACTAACCCAGATTGGACTATCGTAAAAAATGTGAGGAAAGGATCGGCAGGTATTCGAGAAGAGGAAGATATATTAAGACTGCGATCAAAATATATAAAATAGTACGGAAATGGGCGGAGTGGGAGCTCGAAATTCTCCTGGGACGCTGAAAAAACCTTGTTATCTTTTGATAACAAGGTTTTCTGTTTAGTTATTAATAAACTTCTCAAATACAAAACCATAATCTTTCACATTATATTGTTTCTTCGTATCAACGAGCCAGTTAAAGGCGATTTCGTTCATTTCTTTAAATTGCTCTGCTAAATTTACTTGTGCATTTGAAATACGGCTAAAAGCGTTAGATGCCATATCTAAACTTTTATGTGCATACTGCAATGTAATATCGTTGTCGTATGAAATTTCTTCGATTTTAAGTAAAGCTTTATATAAATCTTTTAATTCCTCGATATGTTTTTTATGAACATCAATTGAATAATGTTCATCTCCCATTTGAAATTTAATTTCTACATCTAAATCAATCGTTCCCGCAGTTTCAAGCGCTACGTTTTTAATTTGATATTTACTATAGCTAAAGCGGCGTAGTGTACGTTTTTTGCTTGTCGCACTTGTACCATCTAGGTGAAGTAATCCTTTGTTTGTGAAGCAATATTCATCTGATTTCGATTTAATTAGAAAATAAATTTTCTCTCCATCTTCATGCATTACGTAATCATCAGCATCGACCTTGTCATAATCTTTCGGTGTAATGACAGAACCTACATCACTTAACCCTAAAACATCAGCAGCTACTTTTTTGAACATATATAATCCCCCTTGTAAATTAAATTCTTAATTATACAAAAATATATTAACATGGTTTTAACAAAGAGTTTTCTTTTAATGAGAAAATGTTGGGAGGTAAGTTAAGAAAAGGAACGAATATTATTTTGAAAATATGTAAAAAGGTGCTGAGAAAAAGTGTACCATCATACAAAAACAAAAGGAGATTTAGCTGTTTTAAAGGCACAAGTTGATTTGTATGAAAAAGGATATATGATTTTAATACCACAAACAGAGCATTCGCCCTTTGATCTTGTAGTGTATAAAGGCGGGGTATTTAAAAGGGTGCAAGTGAAATATAGAGAGTTGAATGCAAGAGGGATACTGGAAGTAAGATTCCGATCTAGTTATTCTACAGCAAGCGGAGTCGCTACAAAAGAAGTGAATAAAGAAGAAATAGATGTGTATTGTGTATATTGTCCTCAAACGGATTGTTGTTATTATTTCAACCCAAAATTATTTAGTAAATCTATTAGTTTAAGAGTGGATTCTCCGAAAAATAACCAAGAGAAAAAAGTTAATTTTGCAAGTGATTATAGAGAAATTCCGTGAAAGCACCTCAAGCGATATGAGGTGTTTTTTCAATCTCTCTTTGAAATCTTACAATTCTGTAAGGTAACTGTAAGGTAGTTCGATGGTAACAAATTGCTAATCCTCTATAATGAAGATAACAACGATAAAACGAGGAGGAAGAAATAATGAAGGGATTAATCGTAACGGGTTTAACAGTTGCTTTTGGATTTGTAGCGTATGAGAAATTAACGTATGTAGTTGATGTTGTAAAACATTTAATCGCGTAGAGGAAACTACCATGAGAGGGAAAGGGAATGAGTGAATGAATGGAATGGTTATTTGGAATTATAGGTACTTGTAGTGTTGTGTTATTGTTCTTTGTCCCAAGTGGTATACTTAGTTCGACAACGAGTTTGTTCTTCTTAAGTTTGTTTGCTTGTACGATGCTCATCATTATGTTTTTAATGAAACGAAGTAAACCAATCTTCTACTTTAGCATGATTGTTATGGCAATTATTGTTCTCCAAATTATTACCCTTGTTATATACCCCACTATTATAAAAGCTTTCCATTAATGATGAATCCTCTGCTTGAATTGCTGAGGGTTTTTATTTGCATATTTTTAATTTTGAGTAGGAATTCACTTGTATTGAAATGTAAAAATTAAATATTTCTATATTTCAAACAAAGGGTTTCGGGATGTTGTGTTCTCATTACTCATTTGATATATTTACTTTAAAGATAATTAAAATCTAGAAAAAGAGGCGGACGTATGGATAAAAAAGAAAATACGGTCGTATTGTTTCCGCAACTATCAGAGCGCTATATTGATGAAGGTTTTTTAGCGCTGAAAGAGCGGAAATTCGAAGATGCATTGCGCTGCTTTGAAATATTACGTCAGTATAATGCAGAAACGGAACAAACGGAACTAGCTTCGGTTATTTGTTTGTTAGAATTAAAACATATGGAAGAAGCGAAAGAGAAATGTGAACAGTTACTGGAAACAGGAGCGGTCTTATTTGGTGATATTCTTGAAACGTATGTGACAATTTTAGTTCAAACAAATGATTATGAAGGTGTTATTGAAACTGTTGAAAAAGTTTTGCAAACGAAAGATATAATGCCTGAACAAAAGGAAAAGTTAGCGCAGCTCGCTTTATTTGCAGAAGGTATGTTAAATGAAGTAGATACATCACGAGTTGATTCGAATTTTGAGTTAGATGAATTTACTAATGAAATATTTGGAGAAAACTTTGGGCAAAAGCTAAGAGCGATTCAGCAACTTTCGTTAAAAGATTTGGATCTTGCATTACCTATTTTAAAGAAATTTTTAATAGACGAAAAACAGCACCCTTATTTGAAAACTTCTATTTTATATAAAATGATAGAAAATCAAATAGAAGAAGAGATAGAGGTAGAAAAGTTTGGGAATACGATCAAGGTAATTCCAGCATTTACAGGTCATAATGAGGAGCAATCCGATAACATTATACATAGATTATCAAGTCGATTAGAGCAAAATTATCCTGATATATTTGATGCGATGGTTACATATTGGAAAGAATTGCAAATTAGCATTTTCCCATTCGCTCTATTAATGGATAAAGTGGAGATTTGGGCTGCTGTTTTAGAGAGAATTGGTAGAAAGCGTTTCGGGTTGACTATTGATGAAGAAGAGCTTATGACAGCGTATAATATTGAATTAGAAGAGTTTCATATTGCCTATCAATGGTTATTACGTGTTGAAAGAGAAGGATATTTGCCCGTATAATTATGAAAAAGAATCGTTCGGTTCTTGAAACGAGCATATTCTATGTTATAATGTAAGGGTTGCAAAAGGCAGAAATCTGCCTGTTTGTAAGAGAAGAGAAGTGCAATTCTCTTACTTAATATGTTTCATATTATTCTCGAACAAAATATACCGTAGTTGTCTTTTAGGCAATTAGTAGATTGGAACATTATATCTGAAAGCTTTTGCTAGAGGATTATTTGTACTTTTGTTATTTCAAAAAAGAGATAATGAAGATCTTAATCTATAGAGGTATGTGCATACATTATTATAGTTGGAGGGAAAGAATAAATGGCTGCAAAATGGGAAAAATTAGAAGGTAACGTAGGCGTTTTAACAATCGAAGTTGATGCTAAAGAAGTAAACAACTCTATCGACGCTGCGTTCAAAAAAGTAGTAAAAACAATCAACGTACCAGGTTTCCGTAAAGGAAAAATGCCTCGTCCGTTATTCGAACAACGCTTTGGTGTTGAATCTTTATACCAAGATGCTTTAGATATCATCTTACCAAAAGCATACGGTGAAGCAATCGATGAAGCTGGTATCTTCCCAGTTGCTCATCCTGAAATCGACATCGAGAAGTTCGAAAAAAATGCTAACCTTATCTTCACTGCAAAAGTTACAGTGAAACCTGAAGTTAAATTAGGTGAGTACAAAGGTTTAGCAGTAGAAAAAGTTGAAACAACTGTAACTGACGAAGATGTAGAGAACGAATTAAAATCTTTACAAGAGCGTCAAGCTGAGCTAGTTGTTAAAGAAGAAGGAACTGTTGAAAACGGTGATACAGCTGTAATCGACTTCGAAGGTTTCGTTGATGGCGAAGCATTTGAAGGCGGAAAAGGCGAAAACTACTCTCTAGCAATCGGTTCTGGTACATTCATCCCAGGTTTCGAAGAGCAAGTAATTGGTCTTAAATCTGGTGAGTCTAAAGACGTTGAAGTATCATTCCCAGAAGAGTACCATGCTGCTGAATTAGCTGGCAAACCAGCAACATTCAAAGTAACAGTTCATGAAATCAAAACAAAAGAACTTCCTGAGTTAAACGACGAGTTCGCTAAAGAAGCTGACGAAGCGGTTGCAACTCTTGATGAATTAAAAGCAAAACTTCGCACAAACTTAGAAGAAAGCAAAAAGCACGAAGCTGAGCACAAAGTACGTGACGAAGTAGTAGAATTAGCTGCTGCTAACGCTGAAATCGACATTCCAGAAGCTATGATCGACACTGAGTTAGATCGTATGGTTCGTGAATTCGAGCAACGTTTAAGCCAACAAGGTATGAACCTTGAGCTTTACTACCAATTCACAGGTACTGATGCTGACAAGTTAAAAGAGCAAATGAAAGAAGACGCTCAAAAACGCGTAAGAATCAACCTTGTTCTTGAAGCTATCATTGAAGCTGAAAACATCGAAGTTACTGAAGAAGAAGTAACTGCAGAAGTTGAAAAAATGGCTGAAATGTACGGTATGCCAGTAGACGCTATCAAGCAAGCTCTTGGAAGCGTAGACGCTTTAGCTGAAGATCTTAAAGTTCGTAAAGCTGTAGACTTCTTAGTAGAAAACGCTGCATAATAAAATAACAAGGCGCGATTTTAATCGTGCCTTGTTTTATAAATATAGAAATATATTTATAAAACTTTTCGATGAAGAAGGAAAACTTCCTTAATGAGTCGAATATACATATTTCAAAAGTTTTAAAAACTTTTTATTTGTACATAACTAGTCATATTATTTGTATTTCTCGCCACGTAGTGACATAATATGTATTTACATACGATACATTTATCGTGTACATACGAAGGCAAGAGGTTAGCACTTTGTAAGGGGTGTGAAAATATGTTTAAATTTAATGATGAAAAAGGGCAATTAAAATGTTCTTTCTGTGGTAAAACACAAACGCAAGTTCGAAAGTTAGTTGCAGGTCCAGGTGTTTACATTTGTGACGAGTGTATCGAACTTTGTACTGAAATTGTACAAGAGGAGCTTGCGAAAGACGAAGAAGTAGAATTCAAAGATGTACCGAAACCGGTAGAAATTCGTGAAATCTTAGATGAGTATGTCATCGGACAAGATAACGCGAAAAAAGCACTAGCGGTAGCGGTATATAACCATTACAAACGCATTAATTCTAACAGCAAAATTGATGATGTAGAATTAGCGAAGAGTAATATCGCACTTATCGGGCCAACAGGTAGTGGTAAAACATTACTGGCACAAACGTTAGCGCGTATTTTAAATGTTCCATTTGCGATCGCGGACGCAACATCTTTAACTGAAGCTGGGTACGTTGGGGAAGATGTAGAAAACATCTTACTTAAATTAATCCAAGCAGCTGATTATGATGTAGAGAAAGCGGAAAAAGGAATCATTTATATTGATGAGATTGATAAAGTGGCACGTAAGTCCGAAAATCCATCAATTACACGTGATGTATCTGGTGAAGGTGTGCAGCAGGCACTTCTGAAAATTTTAGAAGGTACTGTAGCAAGCGTTCCACCTCAAGGTGGCCGTAAGCATCCGCATCAAGAGTTTATTCAAATTGATACAACGAATATCTTATTCATCTGTGGTGGAGCGTTTGATGGCATCGAGCCAATTATTAAACGTCGTCTTGGTGAAAAAGTAATTGGATTTGGTTCTGAGAAGAAAAATGCTGATGTAAATGAGAAGCATGTTTTATCTCACGTATTACCAGAGGACCTTTTAAGATTTGGTTTAATTCCAGAGTTTATCGGTCGTCTTCCAGTTATTGCGAACCTAGAGCCGCTTGATGAAGATGCTCTTGTTGATATTTTAACGAAACCGAAAAATGCACTTGTTAAGCAATTCCAAAAACTATTGGAGCTTGACGATGTTGAGTTAGAGTTTGAAGAAGGCGCACTAATTGAGATTGCGAAAAAAGCAATTGAACGTAAAACAGGTGCTCGTGGACTTCGTTCTATTATTGAAGGCTTAATGCTTGAGGTAATGTTCGAGCTACCATCTCGCAAAGATATCGAGAAGTGTATTCTTACAAAAGAAACAGTAGCTGATAACGCAGCGCCAAAATTGGTGTTACAAGACGGTACTGTACTTGATACAAAAACATCTGCATAATGCGAAGGAGAAACAGCAATTTTTATAATTGCTGTTTTTCTTTATGTTTAGCTATGTTCCTCCGCGGAAATACTAAGAGATAAAACATTGCGGGAGGAAATAAATGATGAGCTGGACAAATATATTTTTACTTGTTCAACTTGTTTTTGGTGTAATTGTCGGATTGTATTTTTGGCATTTACTTCGAAATCAGCGAACACAAAAAGTTTCAATTGATCGAGAATCAAAAAAAGAATTAGAACAGCTTCGTAAAATGCGCGAGATTTCTTTAACAGAGCCGCTTGCGGAAAAGGTGCGTCCTACATCCTTTTTAGATATTGTGGGGCAAGAGGACGGGATTAAGTCGTTAAAAGCGGCTCTTTGTGGTCCAAACCCGCAACATGTGATTATATATGGTTCGCCAGGTGTCGGAAAGACAGCGGCAGCGCGTCTTGTATTAGAAGAAGCAAAACGAAATCCAAAATCTCCATTTCGCACAAATGCAACATTTATTGAACTGGATGCGACGACAGCTCGGTTTGATGAACGTGGTATTGCAGACCCTTTAATTGGTTCGGTGCATGATCCAATTTATCAAGGTGCTGGTGCGATGGGGCAAGCAGGTATTCCGCAACCGAAAAAAGGTGCGGTAACAGATGCTCACGGTGGTATTTTGTTTATTGATGAGATAGGTGAACTACATCCGATTCAAATGAACAAAATGTTAAAGGTGCTAGAAGATCGAAAAGTGTTTTTGGAAAGTGCATACTATAGTGAAGAAAATACGATGATTCCAACGTATATACATGATATTTTTCAAAAAGGTTTACCAGCCGATTTTCGCTTAGTTGGGGCGACGACACGTTCGCCAGATGAGATACCTCCTGCTATTCGGTCGCGCTGTTTAGAAGTGTTCTTCCGTGAGTTAGATACAGAAGAAATTCAAAAAGTAGCGAAGAATGCGGCTGACAAAGTGGAAATGCAAATCGGTGAAAATGGTATTGAAATGATTGGGATGTATGCGAGAAATGGGCGAGAAGCGATTAATCTTGTACAAATTTCTGCTGGAATGGCAATAAATGAAGAACGTCCTTTCATTAAAGATGAAGATATAGAGTGGGTTGTTCACTCTAGTCAGCTCACACCGAAGTATGAAAAACGCATTTACCCTATTCCGAGAATCGGTCTTGTAAATGGACTTGCTGTATACGGACCAAATACAGGCGCGTTATTAGAAATTGAAGTAACAGCAATCAAGGCGAAAGATACAGGATCGGTAAATGTTACCGGAATTGTTGAAGAGGAAAGTATTGGTAGTCAAACGAAATCCATTCGTCGTAAAAGTATGGCGAAAGGTTCTGTAGATAATGTATTAACAGTACTTCGATCTCTAGATGTGTTGCCAGAAGGGTACGATATACATATTAATTTTCCAGGTGGTATCCCGATTGATGGGCCTTCGGCGGGAATTGCTATGGCAACAGGCGTGTATTCAGCAGTGCATCATACGTATGTGAATAATGAAGTAGCGATGACTGGTGAGATAAGTATACACGGGGAAGTGAAACCTATTGGTGGTGTGTACGCAAAAATAAAAGCTGCGAAAAAGGCAGGAGCTAAGAAAGTTATCATTCCTGCTGAAAACATGCAACCATTTTTGTATACAATAAAAGGAATTGAAATTATTCCTGTTCGGAAGTTGAAGGAAGTATTTGAGCTAACGTTTATACAGGAAAATATACATCGAGAGCTTGATGTACATACTACGATAGACGAAACAGATGCACAATCAATGTGAGAATGAACGATAATAGTATTTGCCAGACTTCGTTTAAGTTTGTATGCTTAAGCGGAGTCTTTTTTCTTTTATAAGGGAGAAAAAACGAGGGATTTACAGTTGCGGAGAATCTCTGCAATTGCATCTAGATGTATTGTAATATAAAATAGTTGAACAGGAGTTTAATTTATTATGGAGGTGCTATGTCTAGTATGAATACGAATGAAAGAATCGTGCCCCTCCTACCATTAAGAGGCGTTCTCGTATATCCAACGATGGTTCTGCATCTTGATGTAGGACGTGATAAATCGATACAAGCACTAGAGCAGGCGGCAATGGATGAAAATATCATCTTTTTAGCAATGCAAAAAGAAATGAATATCGATGATCCGAAAGAAGATGACATATATAGTGTAGGTACAGTGGCGAAAGTGAAGCAAATGTTAAAATTGCCTAACGGTACGCTTCGTGTCCTTGTAGAAGGTTTACATAGAGCAGAAGTAGTAGAGTTTATCGAAGAAGAAAATGTAGTGCAAGTTTCTATTAAAACGATAACGGAAGAAGTGGAAGCTGATTTAGAAGAGAAAGCCCTTATGCGTACATTACTGGAGCATTTTGAACAATATATTAAAGTTTCGAAAAAAGTTTCAAATGAAACATTTGCAACGGTAGCTGATGTAGAAGAGCCAGGAAGATTAGCTGATTTAACTGCTTCTCACTTGCCAATTAAAACGAAGCAGAAACAAGAGATTTTAGAGATTATATCTGTGAAAGAACGATTACATACACTTATTTCAATTATTCAAGATGAACAAGAATTACTTAGTTTAGAAAAGAAAATTGGACAAAAAGTGAAACGTTCAATGGAGCGCACGCAAAAAGAATATTTCTTACGTGAGCAAATGAAGGCGATTCAAACTGAACTTGGCGATAAAGAAGGTAAGGGCGGGGAAGTTGAAGAACTTCGTGAGAAAATTGAACAGTCAGGAATGCCTGAAGAAACAATGAAGGCTGCGCTGAAAGAATTAGATCGTTATGAAAAGTTACCAGCAAGTTCTGCGGAGAGCGGTGTAATTCGAAATTATATCGATTGGTTATTAGCGCTTCCGTGGACAGAAGCAACAGAGGATATGATTGATCTTGCTCATTCTGAAGAGATTTTAAACAAAGATCATTACGGTCTTGAGAAAGTGAAAGAGCGCGTACTTGAATATTTAGCGGTACAGAAGTTAACAAATTCATTAAAAGGACCTATCCTTTGTTTAGTAGGACCTCCTGGGGTCGGAAAAACTTCGTTAGCGCGTTCCATTGCAACATCATTAAATCGTAATTTTGTCCGTGTATCCCTTGGTGGTGTACGTGATGAATCTGAAATTCGTGGTCACCGCCGTACGTACGTTGGAGCAATGCCAGGACGCATTATTCAAGGTATGAAAAAGGCGAAATCAGTTAATCCAGTCTTTTTATTAGATGAGATTGATAAAATGTCTAACGATTTCCGTGGAGATCCATCAGCCGCATTACTTGAAGTGTTAGATCCAGAACAAAACCATAACTTCAGTGATCATTACATTGAAGAACCATATGATTTATCCAAGGTTATGTTTGTAGCAACTGCAAATACACTTTCCAGTATTCCAGGCCCATTACTTGATCGTATGGAAATTATTTCGATTGCTGGCTATACAGAACTTGAAAAAGTTCATATTGCTCGTGAACATTTATTGCCGAAACAATTAAAAGAGCATGGTTTACGAAAAGGTAATTTACAAGTACGTGATGAAGCGCTTCTTGAAATGATTCGCTATTATACACGTGAGGCTGGTGTTCGTACACTAGAGCGCCAAATTGCAAAAGTTTGTCGTAAAGCAGCAAAGATTATCGTTACAGCAGAACGCAAGCGTATTGTAGTAACAGAGAAAAATGTTGTTGATTTACTTGGTAAGCGCATATTCCGTTATGGGCAAGCTGAAAAAACAGACCAAGTTGGTATGGCGACAGGTTTAGCGTATACAGCAGCAGGTGGCGATACACTGGCGATCGAAGTGTCCGTAGCGCCAGGTAAAGGGAAATTAATTTTAACAGGGAAACTTGGGGATGTTATGAAAGAATCCGCACAAGCAGCGTTTAGCTATATTCGTTCTCGTGCAGAAGAGCTTCAGATTGATCCTGATTTCCATGAGAAAAATGATATTCATATTCATGTTCCAGAAGGAGCAGTTCCAAAGGATGGACCGTCAGCAGGTATTACGATGGCAACAGCACTTATTTCTGCACTAACAGGTATTCCTGTAAGTAAAGAAGTGGGGATGACAGGTGAAATTACACTTCGTGGTCGTGTATTACCGATTGGTGGTTTAAAAGAAAAAACATTAAGTGCTCACCGCGCAGGTTTAACAAAGATTATTTTACCGGCGGAAAATGAGAAAGATTTAGATGATATTCCAGAGAGCGTAAAAGAAAACCTTACGTTTGTGCTTGCATCTCATTTAGATGAAGTATTGGAGCACGCATTAGTAGGAGTGAAACAATGAAAGTAACAAAAGCAGACATTGTAATTAGTGCTGTTAAACCAGAACAATATCCAGACGGTGACTTACCAGAAATCGCATTAGCGGGTCGTTCCAATGTCGGGAAGTCTTCATTTATTAATAAAATTTTAAATCGTAAAAAGTTAGTGCGTATTTCTTCTAAACCAGGGAAAACACAAACATTAAACTTCTTCTTAATTAATGAGATGATGCACTTTGTGGATGTTCCAGGTTACGGATATGCGAAAGTATCTAAAACGGAGCGCGCAGCTTGGGGTAAAATGATTGAGACGTACTTTACAACACGTGAGCAATTAGACGCAGCTGTACTAGTAGTGGATTTACGTCACAAACCAACAAATGATGATGTAATGATGTATGATTTCTTAAAGCATTATGACATCCCAACAATTATTATTGCAACGAAAGCCGATAAAATTCCGAAAGGGAAATGGCAAAAGCATTTAAAAGTTGTTAAAGAAACGCTTGATATTGAAAGTGGCGATGAAGTCGTTCTATTCTCTTCTGAAACAGGACTTGGAAAAGAAGAAGCATGGAAAGCAATTCATAAATTTACAAAAACAAAAAACGCGTGACGAATGTCGCGCGTTTTTTTTATTTATTAATTTTTTTAGCGTACGTTTAATGTAACCTCAATATTTCCTCGTGTTGCTTTAGAGTAAGGACATACACCGTGAGCGGCTTCTACAAGTTCTTGTGCTTCGCTATGTGAGACGCCGGCAACATGTACATCAAGTACAGCGGATAGGCCGAAACCACCGTCTGTATCTTTTCCGATAGAAACGTGAGCAGTTACTTCTGTACTTTCTACTTTTACACGTTTTGTACGAATGACAAGTTGTAATGCACTATCAAAACAAGCAGCATAACCAGCAGCAAATAGTTGTTCTGGATTTGTTGCCTCTCCGCCTGCACCGCCTAGTGCTTTCGGCATTTTTACATCAAGATTTAATATGCCGTCATCTGAAACTACTTTTCCGTTTCTTCCACCTGTAGCAGTTACTGAAGCAGTATATAATTTATCCATGTTTATTCCCCTTTTCTATCATTAATTGTTTTCATTGTTTCAATTAGTTTATTTAATTGAATTAATAAAGAACGATATTCTTGTTCTGTAATTCCTAAATTTGTAGCCATTGTTGTCGGTAATGAACAAGCCTTATCTTGTAAATCTTTACCTTGTTCTGTTAATTCAATACATACTTTTCGCTCATCTTCTTTGGAACGAACGCGTTTTACAAGGTTTAATGATTCCATTCGTTTTAGCATAGGTGTTAACGTACCTGAATCTAAAAATAGACGTTCTCCAATTTCTTTTACTGTTAGTCCATCTTGCTCCCATAGTACGAGTAAAGTAATGTACTGTGGATACGTAATGCCCATTTCTTCTAAATACGGTCGGTAAAAGCGTGTAACCTCTCTAGAACAGGCGTAAATAGAAAAACAAAGTTGGTTATCTAGATGTAAAGGATTATTTACCATACATAACTCCTTTCTTATTAAGTTGTGCACAATTTAATTTTGTAAAACCAATATAACGGAAAAGAAATACAATGTCAAATACATTGTATTGAGAAAGTTTGTGCTACAATTTGGAACAATCATACATATTTTCCTTCATGATGAAAGAAGATAGGAAAGATGATGTTATAATTCATATGGAATAGTTTCCATCACTTGATTATGAGGACTTTTTTTGGTAACGTACAAATAGAGTTATTATTTTATAATCATTATAAAGTAGAAAGTTTTTATTCATTTTACTGAATCTCCTTTCTTACATATGGAGAATAAATAAAAAAATAATCGGTTGTTCACACGATTGTCAGATTCATAAGAGGAAAGTTGTATTATGATAGTAGATAAAGTGATAAAACGGGTGAAGGGGGACATGCTGCGTGCATATTCTTGTTGTTAGTGTAAATTATCGAACAGCCCCTGTAGAATTTCGTGAGAAACTCACATTTCAGGCAACAGAACTAGAGCAAGCAATGACGACATTACAAAAGCAAAAGAGCGTGTTAGAGAATGTCATTGTATCAACTTGTAATCGCACTGAGATTTACGCTGTTGTCGATCAATTACACACGGGACGGTATTATATTAAGAAGTTTTTAGCTGATTGGTTTCAGCTTGAAATAGAAGAAGTCGCACCATATTTAACTATTTTTGAACAAGATGGTGCAATCGATCATTTATTCCGCGTAACGTGCGGTTTAGATTCTATGGTAGTTGGAGAGACGCAAATTTTAGGTCAAATAAAAGATAGCTTTTTAGAAGCGCAGCAAGTAAAAGCAACAGGGACAATTTTTAATGAATTGTTTAAGCAAGTCATTACATTAGCGAAACGTGCTCACTCAGAAACGACAATTGGTGAAAGTGCGATGTCTGTTAGTTATGCTGCTGTTGAGCTTGGGAAAAAAATATTCGGCGAGTTAACAGATTGTCACGTGCTTATTCTCGGTGCTGGTAAAATGGGTGAACTTGCACTGCAAAACTTATATGGAAGTGGTGCTCGTAAAGTAACAGTCATGAATAGAACGTTTTCAAAAGCAGAAATAATGGCTGAGAAATATATGGGACACGCAAAACCTTTAAGTGAATTACAATGTGCATTATTAGAAGCTGATATTTTAATTAGTTCAACTGGTGCATCGGATTATGTCATTACGAAAGAGATGATGACAAAGGTAGAGAAAATGCGCTCTGGTCGTCCATTATTTATGGTTGATATTGCAGTGCCGCGTGATATTGATCCAGCAATTGATGAGCTAGAAGGTTCTTTCTTGTATGACATTGATGATTTGCAAGGAGTAGTAGAAGCGAACCGTGCTGAGCGTTTGAAAGAAGCAGAGAAAATTCAATTTATGATTGAAGAGGAAATTGTTTTATTTAAAACGTGGTTAAGTACACTTGGTGTCGTTCCGTTAATATCAGCTCTTCGTGATAAGGCACTTGCTATTCAAAGTGAAACGATGGAAAGTCTGGAACGAAAAATACCAACTCTTAGTGATCGTGAGAGAAAAGTAATTAGTAAGCATACGAAAAGTATTATTAATCAATTATTAAAAGACCCAATTTTAGTAGCGAAAGAAATAGCTGCTGAAGAGGGAGCAGACGAAAAATTAGCGTTATTTGCAAAGATTTTCGATTTAGAAATGGAAGACGTAGAGAGTCGTGCGGAAGAAGTAGAACATAAAAGAGCGTGGACACCATCCGTTCCATCTTTATAATTTGGAAGGATGATCGGATGAGTTTTTTAAATAACAGTATTATTTATCATATTGCAATTATTTTATATGCTTGTAGCATTAGTTTATATTTTATAGATTATTTCCAAAGTAACCGAAAGGCGAACCGATTTGCTTTTTGGTTACTTTCGATTGTATGGGTTCTGCATTCTATTTTTATGTTGCTTAGAGCTACAGATTCAGAAACGAATCCTCTTTTAACCTTATTATCAGGCATTTATTTTTATGTTTGGCTATTGATTACGATGTCGTTAGTCATTAATCGATTTATGAGAATCGATTTTTTAGTCTTTTTTACAAATGTTGTTGCATTTGGCGTAAGCGCTTTTTCTATTTTTACGCCGCTTGGAAAGATGTCGCCGGTACTTGCAGAGCAATTAGTTTCGGAGCTTGTATATGTACATGTCGGTATGGCTATTATTTCTTATGCAACTTTTACTGTATCGTTCATTTTTTCTATTATGTATTTATTGCAATATCGCCTATTAAAAAAGAAAAAATGGAATGCGAGATTAAGAAGGTTAGGGAATTTACCGAAGCTAGAATCGATGTCTTACGGATTAAATTTATTTTCTGTTCCATTTTTCTTACTAGCTATTTTATTAGGATGCATATGGGGATATACAAAATTGGACAATTTCCATTGGTATGATACGAAAGTAATCGGGTCTTTTGTCGTTCTATTTGTATATTGTGCTGGCCTATATTTACGAGCGGCAGATGTGTTGCAAGGGAAGAAAATCGTGCAGTGGAACATCGGAGCATTTCTCGTAATGCTAATTAATATTTTTCTATTAAGCAGTTTATCCAACTTCCACTTTTGGTATTTATGAGGAGAGAAAATTATGCGCAAAATTATTGTAGGGTCACGAAAGAGTAAATTAGCATTAACGCAAACAAATTGGTTTATTGATCAGTTAAAAGCGCTAGGTTTACCATATGAATTTGAAGTGAAAGAAATCGTCACAAAAGGCGATGTTATTTTAGATGTTACTCTTTCAAAAGTAGGTGGCAAAGGCTTGTTTGTGAAAGAGATTGAACATGCGCTACTTACGAAAGAAATTGATATGGCTGTACATAGTATGAAAGATATGCCGGCCGTACTTCCAGAGGGATTAATGATTGGTTGTACACCAAAGCGTGTTGACCCTCGTGATGCTTTTATCTCAAAAAACGGAGCGTCGTTTAAAGAGTTAGCAGAAGGCGCTATTTTAGGTACGAGTAGTTTAAGACGTAGTGCACAGCTACTCGCTGCGAGACCAGACTTACAAGTGAAGTGGATTCGCGGAAATATCGATACACGTTTACGCAAATTAAAAGAAGAAGATTACGATGCAATTATTTTAGCGACAGCGGGATTACAAAGAATGGGCTGGGATAATGAAGTTATTACAGAACATTTAGATGAGACGTTATGTGTACCTGCTGTAGGACAAGGTGCATTAGCGATTGAGTGTCGTGAGGATGATAAAGATTTACTGCAGTTGTTAGCTCATATGAATGATGGAGTAACAGAAAAAACAGTGGCAGCAGAACGCGTATTTCTTCATAAACTTGAAGGTGGATGCCAAGTGCCGATCGCAGGATATGCAACTCTTACAGAAAACGATGCAATCGAATTAACAGCTCTTGTCGGGTCTATGGACGGTTCTGTTTTATTGAAAGAGACAGTAGTAGGAACTGATCCAGAGAAAGTAGGATTAGAGGCTGCGGACCGTTTAATAAAACAAGGTGCAAAAGAACTTATTCTTGCTGCAAATAAGGGGCAACAATAAGTATGAATGCTCTCGCTGGCAAAACGGTATTGGTTACGCGTGCCCAGCATCAAGCAAAACAAATGAGTGTAGCGGTGAAAGAAAAGAGCGGAATTCCATTGGAAATTCCGCTTTTGCGTATGGAAGGTATGTCTCATAGGCAAATTCAACATATAGCAGGGCAGTTACATTCGTATGACTGGGTTATTTTTACGAGTAAAAATGGGGTAGCTTTTTTTCTAAATCGTTTGAGACAGAAGCTACCTGTAACGACTAAAATTGCTGCAGTAGGCGTGAAAACAAAGTTAGAGTTAGAAAAGCGAGGCTATGAAGTGGACTTCGTTCCAACTTCATTTATTGCAGAAGTATTTGCAGAAGAGTTTGTAAAAAGATTAAGTGGAAACGAACGTATTTTATTTCCGAAAGGGAATTTAGCAAGAGACGTAATTCCAGTTGCGCTTCGTGAAATGGGTGTTTCTCTAGATGAGCTAATCGTGTATGGTACGAAAGAAAATGTAGAGAAAAAGCAAGAGCTTATAGAAGCGTTAGAAGTAGGGAAAGTAGACATTATTACATTTACGAGCCCTTCCACTGTTACTAGTTTTGTTCGTTTACTTGAGGGTACAAACTGGAGAGAATGGACAAAAAAATGTACAATTGCTTGTATAGGGCCTATTACGGAAAAAGAGGCGAGCCTTTATTTTCCGCATATTATTATGCCGAAAGAGTACACTGTAGAAGCATTACTACAATGTGTTTGTGAATCTATAAAATAAAAGAATGGGGATAGAAATCTATGAACTCTTTACAATTTAATCGTCATCGTCGCTTAAGACAAAGCGGGGGCATGCGTGCGCTTGTGCGTGAAACGTTTTTACATACGGAAGATTTTATTTACCCTATTTTTGTATTAGAAGGAGAAAATGTTCGTAATGAAGTGCCTTCTATGCCAGGCGTATATCAAATATCTTTAGATTTATTGCAAGCTGAAATGCAAGAAGTTGTTGATTTAGGTATTCGTTCTGTTATTGTATTTGGTTTACCTGCTGAAAAAGATGAAGTTGGATCATCAGCATATTGTGATCATGGAATTGTGCAACGTGCGATTCAGCAAATTAAAGGTGAGTTCCCTGATCTAGTAGTAGTTGCGGATACATGTTTATGTCAATTCACAAGCCATGGTCATTGCGGTGTAATTGAAGATGGTATTATTTTAAATGACGAGTCTCTTACAGTTCTTGCAAAAACAGCTGTAAGTCAAGCGAAAGCAGGAGCGGACATTATTGCGCCATCAAACATGATGGACGGATTCGTAACAGCAATTCGCCACGCATTAGATGAAAATGGTTTTGGACATGTACCAGTTATGTCATACGCTGTGAAATATTCATCAGCATTTTACGGACCATTCCGTGATGCTGCGCACGGTGCACCGCAATTTGGTGATCGTAAAACATATCAAATGGACCCAGCGAACCGCATGGAAGCATTCCGTGAAGCAGAATCAGATGTAATGGAAGGGGCAGATTTCTTAATTGTAAAGCCAGCTCTTTCTTACTTAGATATCGTTCGTGATGTGAAAAATAACTTTAACTTACCAGTCGTTGCTTATAACGTAAGCGGTGAATATTCAATGATTAAAGCGGCAGCGCAAAATGGGTGGATTAATGAAAAAGAAGTTGTACTTGAAAAATTAATTAGTATGAAACGCGCAGGAGCAGATTTAATTATTACGTATCATGCGAAAGATGCAGCAAGATGGTTACAAGAAGGAGGCGCTAAATAATGAAAAAGTTTGATAAGTCGATTGCAGCGTTTGAAGAGGCTCAAGATTTAATGCCTGGTGGCGTAAATAGCCCAGTTCGTGCCTTTAAGTCTGTCGGTATGAATCCGTTGTTTATGGAGCGTGGAAAAGGCTCTAAAGTATATGATATCGATGGAAATGAATACATCGATTACGTATTATCATGGGGTCCATTAATTCATGGTCATGCAAATGATCGTGTTGTTGAGGCTTTAAAAGCTGTTGCTGAAAAAGGTACGAGCTTCGGTGCTCCAACGGAAATTGAAAATAAATTAGCAAAACTTGTTATTGAGCGTGTTCCATCAATTGAGATTGTGCGTATGGTTAACTCTGGAACAGAAGCGACAATGAGTGCGCTACGTTTAGCTCGTGGTTATACAGGCCGTAACAAAATTTTGAAATTTATCGGTTGTTATCACGGTCATGGTGACTCGTTATTAATTAAAGCGGGTTCTGGTGTAGCAACGCTAGGTTTACCAGATAGCCCTGGTGTACCAGAAGGTGTAGCGAAAAATACGATTACAGTAGCGTATAACGATTTAGAAAGTGTGAAATACGCTTTCGAACAATTCGGTGATGATATTGCCTGTGTCATTGTAGAACCAGTAGCAGGGAATATGGGTGTTGTTCCTCCGCAACCAGGATTTTTAGAAGGTCTTCGTGAAGTAACAGAGCAAAATGGTGCATTGCTTATTTTTGATGAAGTAATGACAGGATTCCGTGTTGCTTATAATTGTGGACAAGGTTATTACGGTGTAACACCTGATTTAACTTGTTTAGGTAAAGTAATCGGTGGTGGATTACCGGTAGGAGCATACGGTGGTAAAGCAGAAATTATGCGCCAAGTTGCACCGAGCGGACCGATTTATCAAGCAGGTACTTTATCAGGTAACCCACTAGCAATGGCAGCAGGTTATGAAACGTTAGTACAGTTAACGCCAGAATCGTATGTAGAATTTGAGCGTAAAGCTGAAATGTTAGAAGCTGGCTTACGTAAAGCGGCTGAAAAACATGGCATTCCGCATCATATCAATCGTGCGGGTTCTATGATTGGTATCTTCTTTACAGATGAACCAGTTATTAATTACGATGCAGCAAAATCTTCAAACTTAGAGTTCTTTGCGGCTTACTATCGTGAAATGGTAGAACAAGGTGTATTTTTACCGCCATCCCAATTTGAAGGTTTATTCTTATCGACAGCACATAGTGATGCAGATATTGAGGCGACAATTGCAGCGGCTGAAATTGCAATGTCAAAATTAAAAGCTTAATTGAATAAAGAAAATCGCTCTCCGTAAGGGGAGCGATTTTTTTTATTCATAAAGTCAGCTTTCCGTACATAAATCTGTAATGACATATAGTTTGGGAGGGGGAAAAGAAGTGGCAACAGATCATTCATTACGTTTTTCATTAAAAGAATCTGTTTGGTTCCAAAAAGGACAGGAAGTCGAAGAACTTTTGTCAATTTCGTTAGATCCAGACGTTGAGATAGAAGAGCTTGATCATGAGGTAATTGTGAGAGGGCAATTAGATTTAACGGGAGAGTATGTTGCACGAAAAGATGATTCAGCTTATTCATTAAGAGATCTATCGCCAGCGAAGTCCATTGATTATGTAGAAACAAGAGAAGATGGGGTTAATGAACTTGTTCATTCCTTCCCGCTTGAAATATCAATCCCAAGAAACCGTGTGAAAGTAATTGAAGAACTATATGTATCTATCGAGGAATTTGATTATGAACTAAAGGAAAATGGTTGCTTACAATTATTAGCGGATATATCTATTACAGGTTTATGTGATGAAGAAAGAATTGAGGATGAAGAGGAAGAAACGGCGTATGCTGAGTTAGAGGATGATTCTGCGCAAGAGCATGAAACTAGACCAACGCCACAAGTCGAAGAGCCAGCCTATAAGGAATCAGATGAGTGGGAAGATTACGCATTTGAACCGTTCCAACTAGAAGAAAGAAAAGAGCAGGAAGTAGAAGAAGAGGAAA